>CAXBPH010000116.1:0-20262 GCA_963977445.1 uncultured bacterium
AGCGTAAATGACCCGACGGCGGCGATCCGGGTCACTGTCAATGGAAGTACGTATGCGGCCGCCAACATCGGCAACGGCACGTGGAGTCTGGTTGCCGGACAGGTCAGCCCTCTTACATCGGGCGTATTTGACGTCGTCGTCGTGGCAACCGACCCGGCGGGTAATGCGATCACCGACAATACCATCGACGAACTTATCGTGGATCTGGATATACCGGTGGTTACGGTCACTACCCTGGCCACCAATGATAATACGCCACCACTCAGCGGCACTATCAATGATCCCCAGGCCAATATTGTTGTCACCGTCGCGGGGCAGACGAATCCGGCCACCAACAACGGGAATGGGACCTGGAGCATTGCGGACAACGTACTTCTGCCGCTTGATGATGGTGCCTACAATGTAACCGCGGTGGCGACCGATGTTGCGGGGAACTCCAGTACGGATGCAACCTTGGTAGACGACTTATTCATTGTCACCTCGGCCCCCACCGTAACGATAAACGCCTTAACAACGCGGGATACGACGCCACAGTTGAACGGTACCGTGAACCAGACGACATCTACCGTCAGCATCGCCGTTGGTGGCCAGGTCCATACCGCTATCAATAATGGTAATGGCACGTGGACGCTACCCAACGATACGCTTTCGGCGCTGGCCGAAGGCACTTACGACGTTGTGGTGCGTGGTATTGACGTGCTGGGCAATCAGGGTACCGATAGCACGACAAATGAGCTTACCATCGATTTGGCTGTGCCACTCATCACCGTGAACCCGCTGAGCAGCCGAGACCGGACGCCGCCGCTTTCCGGTACCGTAGATCCGCCCGATTCCGTGGTGACGGTAACCGTCGATGGATTCACCTATACGGCGATTAATAATGGAAACGGCGGATGGAACCTTACCGATAACACCGTGAATCCCCTGGAAGATGGTGTTTACGATGTGATCGCATCTTCAGGTGGCGCGACCGACACGACTATCGGTGAGCTGTTTGTCGATTCTATTGGTCCAGCGGCACGTTTGAGCGGCCCAAGTATCGACGAGACCGCTATTGGGCCGGTGCGATTTGTGGTGACCTACGAAGACGCCGCGCTCGTCGGCCTGCTCGACAGCGATATAGAGCTCTTCGCAATTCTGGATGCCGATCCAGCCGTCCTGAGTAAAAAGGCACCATCTATTGCCAAAGTATTTCCCATATCGACGGCTACAGCCGATGGCACGGTCACAATAACCGGCACCGGCACGAGTCAGCGAACAATTACGGTTACGAATATGGTCGGCGACGGCTATCTCGGTGTTGCAATTATCGCAGGTAGCGCCATTGACACCGCTGGCAATCCGGCGACCAGTGCCTTCTCGACGAAACTGGTTCATGTGGACAATACATCGCCTGAAGTTGCTTCGCTGGGCGTGGTCGATCGTGCAATCCTCGACGTGCGTTTCACCGAGCCGATGGACGGTGCGACATTTACCACCGAAGACTTCACTCTTTCTGGCCCGGGACGTGGTACCTTGTCGGCCGTGCCGAATGGTGTGGCACAGGTCGATCCGCAACGTGTTCGTCTGACGTGGAATGTAGGCAGTCTGCTCAATGACCAGGAAGTTACCGTCACAGTAGTCGATGTCGCGGACCGAGTCGCCAATCCAATTGGTGAAGTCAATACGGCGACGGCTCTGGTTGAGGGCATTGGCGTATCCCCTTCGGTCGTGTCGGTAACCGTTTTGGAAAGCCGCGCCGTCAGCATTCGGTTTACCGAGCCGATTGCCGTCGGCGCGCTCGACGTGCTGAGTTATATGCTGAGTGGATCAGGTCAGGGCACCCTGCCAATTCACCCCACCAGTGTTTCCGAGTTGCCCCTCAACGATCCGGATAATCCCGACGTTGTGCTTTCGGGCAATCGGAACAGCTATCTGCTCACTTGGGCCGGTGGCGAAATGTTACAAGGTGGCGACATTACCATTGGCGTGTCGAATGTTGAAGACAACACGGGCAACGCGCTCATAGCGCCCATGAGCGGTACGGCCGCCGGTGCTGCTATTGGAGTCGCGCCAAAACTTGCCACGGTCAAAGTTCTCACGGGATTGACCGTGGAGGCCGCTTTCGACGAGTCCCTCAATGCCGATGGGCTCGATCCCACAAACTACACCCTCAGCGGTGTCGGGCAGGGTACCCTCGCGGCCCAGCCCGATAGTGCGACCCTTGCCGCACCTGGACGCTACGTGCTCACCTGGAATTCCGGGGAGATGTTAAACGGTGGTGATATTACCATTACCGTAAGCAATGTTCGCGACGTGGCGGGCAATAGTATTGGTGCCGACAACATCGCGACGGCCGCCAAGGCAGGCCGCGATGGTTTGATTACGGTAAACATTCCGGCCCGTCGGGACGTGACGCTCTTTGAAGATGACCAGGGCGCGCTAGCAAACGGCGCGGGTCCGAACTTCTTCGTGGGTACCAATAGCGATGGGCTCATCCGTCGTGGTCTGATACAGTTCGACGTGGCCGGCAATATTCCAGAAGGTTCTCTGGTGATGGATTCGACCCTTCGACTCCGTGCGTCCGGTGCCGTTGGAACGGCAGCGGCGCAACCGGTCGGGCTTCACCTCGTAACCGCACCCTGGACCGAAGGCGACGTGAATGCTGGCGATCCAGGAGCCGACGGTGCGCCGGCCGACGCCGATGAAGCGACCTGGATCCATAGCAGCTATGATACGGCCCTCTGGGCAACGCCCGGCGGCGATTTTGACCCGACTGCACGTGCTACGACTTCGGTCGCGGGTGCAGGTGCCTACACCTGGAAGTCCGCCGAAATGCTGGCCGACACGCAGGCCTGGCTTGATGATCCCGCATCCAATGAAGGCTGGTTGTTGTTGGGCAACGAGTCGGCGGGAAATACCGTCAAGGCGTTCCGCAGCGACGAGCACATTACCTTGTCTGAGTTGCCCGTCTTCAGTGTGGTCTTCTCTCTCAATGGCGGCCCCGGTGGACCAACCCTCGGCACGATCGGCGATCAAGAGATCAATGAAGGGGAGACCTTGACGCTTGAACTTACCGCCAACGATACGGGTGGCAATCCCCTCAGTATCACATCGGCACTGGCAAGTCTGCCATTGGGCCATAACGCCGTATTGACAGACCATGGCGACACGACGGCTACGTTCCAATGGACACCTTCCTTTGTGGACGCGGACTCGTATGTCGTAACCTTTATCGCCACCCAGAAGGGCATTGCCAATCCACTCAGTATTTCGGAATCTATCGTCATCGACGTGCAGGAGGTCAATCAGGCACCTGCCCTCGAAGAACCTGAGGCCCTGGTAGCCACTGAAGGTGTCCTCTCTACGGTGGCGCTGGTTGGCTCTGACAATGATGTGGGCGACACCTTGACCTACAGTCTGGTTCTTCCCATCGACGGTGTTGAGCTGGATGGAACGACCGGTGTACTCCGCTGGACGCCGGGATTCAGCGCTGCCGGTGTCTATGACATCGGGGTCCGTGTAGTCGATAACGGCGAGCCACCCTTGTCGACCACCCGTACGCTTCAGGCGACCGTGCTTGATGCCAACGGCTCACCGGTGGTGAGTCCCATCGAAAATCAAATCGTGGTCGAATCCGAAGTGCTTTCCTTTAAGGTGACGGCTGTTGATCCGGACCTCGCGGATACGCTGACCTTTAGTCTTGAGAACAGTCCAGCAGGGACCAGCATCGATAGCGCAACAGGTGTATTTCGCTGGGTCCCAAGTATTACCGCCGCTGGCGAACACGAAGTTACCGTAGTGGCCACGGACAATGGTGAGCCAACGATGTCCGGGCGGGCGACCTTCGGGGTGACCGTCGTCGATGACAACCGCGACCCAACGAACATTGCCCTTTCACCGGCAACGGTGCCGGAAAATTTGCCGAGTGGTACGCTTGTTGGTACCTTCACTACGGTGGATATGGACGCCGGCGACGTTCACGCCTACTCGCTGGTTGCAGGCGAAGGTGACACGGGTAATGCCGCGTTCACCGTGTCCGGTAACGAGCTCCGTACAAACCAGGCGTTCGATTATGAGACCATTCCTTCCTACAGCATACGGGTACAGAGTTTCGATGGGAAAGACGGTACCTTCGCACGTGCGATAACGGTCACTATTGTGAATAAGAACGATCTGCCCACGGCCATCGCCCTGGACAACGCCTCTGTCGTTGAAAACGTTCCGGTGGGTACCGTGGTCGGTCGGCTGAATACGACCGATCCTGATCGTTCCGACACCCACACCTATGCGATAGTCAGTGGCGATGGTGATGAGGACAACGACAAGTTTGCTATTTCGGGACGGGATCTTGTGGTGAATGGGCCGATCGATTTCGAATCGAAAGCATCCCTCTCGGTTCGACTTCGTAGCAACGATCCCTCCAATGGCTTCGTAGAGGCGAGTTTTCAAATTACCGTTATCAATGAAAACGATATGCCCGACGGTGTGACCCTATCCAACGCACAGGTTGCAGAAAACGCCCCGGCCAATACGGAAGTAGGTCAATTTATGACCGATGATACCGATGGTGCGTCGGGACGGGTCTACAACCTCGTAAGTGGCCAAGGCAGCGAAGACAACGGCAATTTCCGGATTAGCGACGGGACCTTACTCACGGCCGTTCCCCTGGATTTCGAGCTCAAGCGGATGCACAGTATCCGTGTCCGCTCGCTGGATGGACAGCAAGCCCCCTTCGAGATGGTATTTACCATCGAAGTGCTCGACCGCAATGACGCGCCCACCAACGTCGCGATTTCTTCCAGCGGAATTCTGGGAAATGTTCCGGCGGACACGGTCATCGGCAGCCTGGTTACGAGTGATCAGGATGTTGACGACAGCCACACCTACGCGCTGGTCTCGGGCGAGGGAAGCAAAGACAACGATCGCTTTAAGGTGGTTGGCGAGCAACTGCTTACGGACAAACGGGTCAACTTCGACAGTAACGCCACCTTCGAGACAAGGTTGCGGACCACCGATGCCGCGGGTGCAACGTTTGAAAAGGCATTCGTTCTCGTGAATGACGACGTGGATGGTGACGGTCTTTCCGATGCGTGGGAGCTGGCGAATTTTGGCAATCTCCTGGCAAGCGCTACGGACGATCTGGATGGCGACGGTCTCAGCAATCTGGATGAGTTCCTGAATCGGACCAATCCGAATCGGGCGGACAGCGACGGCGATGGTGTTCTCGACGGCGATGAGGTTGCACGAGGTGCCAACCCGAACAATAGTAACGATGCGCCAGCTGTCCTTGCGGTGTCTCCTGCATCGGCAGCCATGGGCCGCGAGGAAGGTGTAATAACACTTCTTGTACAGAATACAGGTATCGCTCCCCTGAATTGGGAAGCCACGCTGGTTACCAGTTCCTTTGCCGAGATTATATCGGGCGTGTCGGGATCCAATACCGGTGAGATAAACGTGAAGTTGTCCACCAATCTGACTTCCGCCAGTCGCACGGCGACGGTGCGAATCACGGCAGAAAACGCGGTGGGAAGTCCCATGACCGTGACTTTAAACCAGTCGGCATGTTCTGCGCCCGGTCGGCCCAATGATGTATTGGCCACCAACGGAACCTTGCCCGGTCAGGTCAGGGTGCTGTGGGATGCCGTAGAAGACGCGGATCAGTATATGGTGTATCGTGGTCAGGGCTCCGATCCCAACGCGGCGACCCTGATTGCAACCGTCGTGGGTACGGCCTACACCGATTCATCGGCGCCGGTGTTGTCCACGAAACAGGCCGACGGCGGTGGCGGTTGTGTACCGATTATTAATCCCGATCCGGCGCCCAATGCATCTGCCTATCAATACTGGGTACGTGCAATGAACGTTTGTGGCACGGGTGTTTTCAGTGATCCTGACGATGGATTTCCTGGTGCGGGGCAGCCCCCGGCGATGGCGCTGTTCGAGCCCGTAGTTCCTGGTCTGGAAACGGAAAACCGCTCCTTGCGTGCCCGGGTAGACTCGGTGTTGGCCATTCGCCTCCGACGGGATACGGCCATATCGCCCACGTCGATTCGTGGTGAAGTGCTTCGGGCAACCGGAACAGTCACCCAAGTGACCTGGAAAGCCATAGACACGGAAGGTCTCAAAGATGGTTGGGCACTGTATAGCCCCGGCGATACGCCATTCGAATTGGGTGAATCTGTCATGTTCACTGTGAGCGCGTCCACCGTTGCCGGCGAGAATATCGGGCCATTGACCTATCGATTCACGATTGAAACAGAAGCGGAGTTCCTTGACCGTGTTGGCGCGGGTGACACTCCGGTAGCACAGCCGAGCTACGTGGACTTTGATGCCAGTGGAATTGATCTCAGTCAAGAAAGTCAGGACGAGGTGGTCGTCTACGCCGTAGACGAAGCCTTGGCCCCGGCCGGTCTTCTCAACGCTTCTGGCCCGGCCTTTGCCATCACTCCCGATGCGGTTTACGGACAGCCTCAACGGGTTTGGCTGCCTCTCGAAGGTAACCTTCGTGCGAGTGATGTTGTCGTCAACTACTATTTCTCCGACAAATCAGGAAACAACACGGGATGGCGCCAGGCAAGTCAGATTGCCGGGTGGGCTAACATGTCGAGCCTGCTTGAGCTTGAGGTCGGCACGGAGCGTTATATTGGATTTACGGTGCGTCATGGTGGTCTGGTGCAGTTAAGTGCGACCGGTGCCAAAGATGCGCCCACGTCGTCTGCCGGGGCATTCCCCACCACGCTGATTCGATTTGGTGGTGATGGTATCGTCGCGCTGCTTCTGCTGTTCAGTCTGGCCTTTTTGTTGCCCAGAATGTTCCGCCTGAACCCCAGGTAGAGTTGAACCTGCGGGGTATGATGGAATAACGTTTAGGAAATGGTCGTGGTATCGGGCACGCCGTGCTGTGTGGTGCTCTGCGATATCACGATGCGACAGGACGGATGAGAGAGCGATGATAGAATTCAAATGTGAACATTGCGACAAGGGCTTGCGTCTCTCGGATTCTTATGCAGGCCGGGATGGCTGGTGCCGCTCCTGTAAGCGTATGATAATTGTTCCAAGCAACGGCCAATCATCGCAAGTGGCAGATTTGCCCAAGCAGGAGGGCTTTGAGCGCCTGCAACGATTGCTTCAATATGCGGCCACCAAGGCCGACAAATTTAAAATGCATCTGGCCCAACAGGGCGAGGAAGATAGCCGCCTGGCAACGGTCGAAGACGAATTGCTTCAGCTCCGTGAGGAGATGGCCGAGGGTGAACGTGTCCTGGCGTCCCTGCGCGACTCCGAATCCGCTATCAAACAGACGTTGGACCAGGAGCGTCAGGCGCATGCAGAACGCATAGATTCACTTGAATGTGCACTGAAGGCAGCCCAGACGGCCAGCGACCAGCAATCAGAAGGTGCCCGGTCGGATCTTGAGAACGCGCTCGATGATGCCAATCGGGAGTTGGCCCGACTCCAGACCTATGTAGACGAGAAGGATAGCCGCCTGAATACACTGGAAGGTGAACTCGCCCAACTGACTGCTACCGGAACTAACGAGATCACCAGACTTCAGGAGCAATGCGCCAATCTTAGGGAGGCCCTGGAGGCCGAAGAGAACGCTGCGCGGGAATTGGGCGATGAAAATACGCGCCTGGCGGCCTTACTCGAGCAGCAAGCGTCCGGTGACAGCGACGGTGAAGGTGGCGAGCGCCTGCATGCGCTAGAGGCCAACTTGGGGCAGGTCCAGGAAAAATTGGCGAAGGCGGAAGGGGAACGGCTGGAAATAGCGTCCTCGTTCTCAGAGCTGCAGCAACGTGCGGCGGCGCAGGCAAGAACGATCGCAACGCAGGAAGCAGAACTCAAGGAACGCTCAGATTCTTTTGAGTCACTTCAGGTTCGTCATGACGAACGAGAGCGGAACAACCGTGAGCAACTATATGCGCTGGAAGAGCAGGTATCGCTCTTTACGGAACTCAAGGAACGGGTCGCGAGCTTGCAGGAAAAGGTCTCCGGACTTGATCGGGAACGTCTCAATCTCACCCTGAGCCTGGAAGAGCTGAATCAGCAGCATGAGATTGAGAAGAAGAAAGCGGCAACGCTCGAATCCCGCCTGCAGAATACGACAACGGAAAAAGCAGGCCATCTGGTACAGCTGGAAGATTTGCAACGAGAGAGTCATTGCAAAGAGGAACAGGTGAAGAAGCTGAGTGCCGAATTGCGGACCTTGGCCGACGCACAGAGTGCCTCAGATCTTGCGCGAGAGAAAGAAGCACGGGTGGCCCACGCCGCCGGCGAGCGCGCGTCGCTCCTGGCGGAAGAGTTGGCCACCTTGCGACGGGAGCAAGAGGAAAAGGCTGCCCTGCAAGCCGAACTGGAGCGCCAGCTTTCCGAGGCACAATCGGAGCGCGAAGCCTTGAACGCCCAGCTCGAGGCGGCCGGTAGCCATACTCGGGATGGCAGCGCTGCGCTAACCGCCGTCCAAGAGCGGGTTTCTGTGCTGGAACTGGAACTGGAAGACCGGCGGGAGGCAGCGACACGTCATCTGGCGAAGGAGGCGGAGTTGGCCCGGGAGCTGGAAGAGGCCCGTGGCAAAGTAGCGGTGCTGGAAGGTCGTCTGATCGATGCGGAGACGTTGGTTACCATGACGCCCAAGCTGTCGGATAGCGCGGATATGGACGATGATGACGACTATTCCGATGACGATGATGGAGAGACCATTGTCGTGACCGAAACGGTATCTGATCGCCAGCGTCACAGCGAGCGGAAGCAGATGATGGACGTACTTTCTGATTTTCTCGATAAGTAAGTTACAATGATAGGGTGCCCGATACGCGTCGGGTTTGGTTGGGGTAATAACGAAATGAAACACGGAAGTGCTAAGACACTATGCGAAAGCTATTTATTACCTGTAGTTGCGGCCAACAAATGCAAGTACCCCGATCCGCCATTGGGAAAATGGGGCAGTGCCCTTCCTGTGGAGAGCGGATTCCTATAACCCGGGATACCACCTCCCGATCCCGGCCTGCAGCTATGGCCAAGGGGAGTCCCACTCCGAATCGCTGGGGTAACCGTGGGGCCCCGTCGATTGAGGCGAAGCAGCGTTTCGGCCGGGCGGTGGATCTCTACTGTGCAGGCAACTATGGAGAGGCTCTGGTAATCTTCAACGCCCTCCGAAAAGAGTTCCCCGATAGTTCCGAAATTGAGAAAGCGCGCCAGCAATGTCTGGAAGCCCGCAATCGTGAACCCCTGAATTTACCGGGGCCCGCGTCGGGGCAGGTCATGGGCGACGATTTGGACGATGCTACATTTCGTGCCATGCGCCGAATTGTGATTGAAAAAATGTTGCACGGGTCCACCGATACGGTTCAGTTGCAGGCCGCCGAATTGGTCGCTCGTATGGGCGGCATGCTGGATGGCCATCAACCTTCCGAAAGCGATCCCGCAGCGCCAACGGCTACCGAGACTAATACGACAGCTCCTGCCTATCGCCACGAAGCGGAGGAGGATCCGATCGAGTCTGCCCATGGAAACGGCCACAGTTCCCCATCGCAAGACGAAGATTCGCTTGAAGTGGATACCGATGAGGTAGCCCGTTGAAACCCGTTTGGATTCTCGTGGTTCTACTCGCGTTTTTTACGGGGGCAGTGGCTCCGGTGGCCCGTGGGGATGGTTTCGACGTTGTTGAGCCTCGTTACGACGGCGTAGACCAATTGCTCTTGCTATCCGACCGTTGGGTCATTGTCGTCACGTCCAACATCGAGGCGGTGATGGCCGAGGTCGATCGATTATCCGATGGCAAATTCAAACGGTCTCTTGCCACCTGGGAACTTACAAGGACAACCTTGTTGCCCGATTGGGGTTCGAGCAAGAATCTGAGAACGCTCCGGGAGACCTACATTGCGCAAGCCCGAGAGAACGTGGGGGATACCGCGTTGGGCCTCACTACCTCGTATTCCATAAGCAGCTCCGATGACGAGCGATACGCGAAAGGAAGCCCTCCGAAAGAGACCGTGCGCCTCCTGGTGGGTTTGGGGGGGCGGCGGGTGGCCGGCGGGCCCGATGTTGATTACGCCCATTACGCCTACCTTAAAATGCCAGAACCGCTCCGTAACGGAAAACAATATGAGATAAAGGTTCGCGGTGAGGCTTCCGTTAGCTTTCGCTATGACGAGAACCACCTGGTTTCCCGGGCCATCAAGGTCAATCAGGCCGGCTATCTGCCCAGCGCTTCCCACAAAATCGCGTACCTTGGTGCTCACTTGTACGATGCGGGGCCCATGGACTGCAGCATGTACCCCACGTTTGACGTGGTAGATGCTACTACCGGAACGGCGGCATTTACGGGGCCCCTGGTGCTGCGGGACAAGAATTCCCGTGTTGCGGCGAAGAAAGATGACGCAACCAATGGCAAGACCCCGGCCTTGATTCATGGAGAGAATCTCTATGAATTGGACTTTTCGGCTCTTAAGGCCCAAGGGGAATTCTTTATCCGAATACCTGGGGTTGGTCGATCCTGGCCATTTCGGCATGCTGACGACGCCTATGGGGAAGTGTTCTACACCGCAGCACGAGGGCTCTATCACCAGCGTTGTGGCATCGCCTACGAAACGCCCTATACGAACTGGAAACGACCGCTCTGCCATACGGACCCTATCTACGAGAGTGAACATATCTCGTTTCCCAAGGGGAAGAATGAACAGCCAGAAGGGTATGAACGTTTTGACGTTATCGCCGCGACGTTGGACAAGAAACAGAAGACAGAAAACGTGCGGGGAGGTTGGCATGATGCGGCCGATTGGGATCGTGTTGATACCCACTATGCGCCCATATTCGACATGTTGTACGCCTATGAAATGGCTCCTGAAAAGTTTACCGATAGCCAATTGAATATTCCCGAGTCGGGAAACGGCATTCCGGATATTCTGGACGAGGTAGCCTATGGTCTGGCGGTCTGGGAAAAGAGTATGAAGGCCAACGGGGGCGTTGCGGGGCACGTAGAGACCTGGACCCATCCGGAGATTGACAGTGAGGTTGACTACGCCTTTTCACGACGGACCCGATGGGATTCTCTCCTGTTTGCGGCCGCTGCGGCGCAGTTATCCGAACAGTTGACGTCCCTTGCACCAACACGTAGCGAAGAATTGAAGGCCGAGGCCCTCAAGGCCTATTCCTTCGGCGCGAATCCCGCGAACAGCCTGGGCAAGGTAACTTTTCACGCCCGCCACGACCGGGGCAAAGGTGACCCCTATACCCTGGAGTGGGAAGAAAAAGATAGTTATATCGAAGCCTATCTCCTCCTTGCGAAGGTGCGTCTCTATCGCATTACACAAGACAAACAGTATATCGAGGGCCTCGGCGGCCTTCTGGATACACCGCTGCGTCCCTATGCGTGGCCCTGTTCGATCACCGACTTCTCGCCCTGGTTCTTTTTTTCGCTGGTCCATGGTCCCGAAGCAATATTGCCCAAATTTCAGCGTCTAAAAATCATCAAGTCCTATTTTCTTGAGCCTGCCGACAAGTTATTGGGATATATAGAGACCATGCCCTACCGACACAGTTGGCCACGGGATCAGGACTATTGGCAAGGGTGGGGTGCGACGGTAATGACCAACCCGGGGCGCGCACTGCTAATCGCTTTCGCGCTCACTGGGGATGAAAAATACCGCGATGCGGCCTTACTCAATATGGATTTCATGTTTGGGGGCAATCCCATGGGCATGTCGTGGACCACAGGAATCGGCTACGTTTATCCCACGGATATTCAGCATACCGTCAGTCGAGATGATGGCATTGCCGACCCAGTACCCGGAATTACGATTTACGGAATCACGGGGGGCGTGTATCCGGCGCTCCGGGAGCAGGTCTGGCAGTCTCCCGGGGGCTCCATGTCCAAGGAGCCCGTGGTATATCAGGACCCCAAGACGCCGGTGTGGCGCCGGTGGTCCTGTCATCCGTCATTAAACACGGCTCAATGTGAATTTACAATTCACGAAACGAATAGTTCTACTATTTTCTGCGCGGCCATGATGCTGTCTGAGGGCTGGAAGCCGAGCGAAGCCCTTAAGAAACGCCAGCCGACGGCACCGGCCCTGCTTCATGGTCGGTGGTATTTGCCCTGATCCCAGTTCGAAGCGCCCCAAGTCAACGCGCTATACTAAGGAACTTCGTCCCAGAGAGCGAATAACCCCACAAACTTTTGGTCCGTCTGCGCCCTATTGGGCGTGAATGTGGAGTCCTGGTGATAACGTGATACGTAGCGTCTGTGTTTTTGCGGCATCCAGCGAAGGTGCCCGTCCCACCTATGGAGAAGTTGCCGCCCGTCTGGGTCGCCTTCTCGTTGAGCAGGGTATGACGTTGGTCTACGGTGCCGGCAAGGTAGGTCTCATGGGCGCAGTGGCCGAAGCGGTACGCGACGCCGGTGGTTCTATCGTGGGCGTCATTCCCGACCGGCTGAATATCCCCGCCCTCACCTTCTCCGACTGCGATGAACTTATCATTACGCGAACCATGTCAGAGCGCAAGGCCGTCATGACGGAGCGGTCCGATGGATTCGTGGTGTTGCCCGGTGGCTTTGGAACCCTCGAGGAATTCTTCGAAGTGCTGGTGTTGAAACAATTGGGATACCACAATAAGCCCATCGTTTTTCTCAATTCCGAGGGGGCCTTTGACGGACTGATGGCGCATTTTGCGGAGCTGGTGGATTCCGATTTGGTGAGAGAAGACCAATGTGACTTGTTTTCCGTAGCCTCCACACCCGAAGCGGCGATGGCTGCGCTGACCGCCGACTCCGAGCGCGTGGTCGGGGATAAATGGGGCGTTGCTCCCAAAGCTGAGTGCCCGTGACGCGTTGTTCGTCCGAGTGGAATACGTTTTAAAGACCCAGGAGTTTGGTTTGTGACCCAGAAAGATACGCTGCGCACGTCACGTGCACACCTCTTGCTTTTTTTGCTTGTCCTCCTGTTCTTTTTCATTTCAGGAGCTTGCGGGCTACTTTACCAGGTGGTGTGGACACGTAAACTGGTACTCCTGTTTGGCACCACGTCTCATGCCGTTTCTACGGTGTTATCTATATTTTTTCTCGGGCTGGGTGTGGGTAGCATTTGGGGTGGTCGCCTGGCGGATCGCACGACCAACACGTTGCGCCTCTATGGCATCTTCGAGTGCATCATCGGGTTGTGGGCGGTGGCTTTTATTGTCGCCGTGACCTATGGCGAAGGTGTGGTCGTGGAACTGCTGAAGCAGTTTCACTTGTCTCGCGGTATGGGCACCCTGTTGCGCGGCCTGCTCGCCTTGTTGCTGCTCTTCGTGCCCGTATCTCTCATGGGCGCTACCTTGCCCCTTCTCGCCCGATTCGTTTCCCGTGAAGTCCGAGTTCGGGGCATGCGGATTGGTGCCCTCTATACCTTAAATACATTGGGTGCGGTGGTGGGTTGCTTTGTTGCCGGATTTCTACTTATACCCCGGTTGGGCTATGCAGAGTCCACGCTTCTGGGTGCCGGAGCCAATGTGCTGGTGGGTATTGCCGCCTGGATTATTTCACGGGGCACTGGTCATGCCGAGCGCATCGAAGAGACGCCCGAGGTGGCCGACGCCTCCGGAGATTCCAAGAGGACCTTTCTGGTCACCCTGGTTATTGCCGCCTTCTTTCTTTCGGGTTTTTGCTCGCTCGGTCTGGAAGTGCTCTGGACCCGGTTGTTGTCCATAATTTTTCTTGGGACCACCTATGCCTATAGCAGCATGCTCACCACGTTGCTCCTCGGCATCGCCCTCGGCAGCGCGGTGGCCTCCCTGCTGGTCGACCGTATGCGCCGTCCTGCCTGGTGGTTGGGTGTGGTGCTCGCCTTTACGGGCGTCGGCTGCATCCATATGTTGGCGACTCTCGCGGCCATGCCCGGCAAGATAACCGAATTGCCCGGGGAAAATGGCGCAAATTGGGGCCTGGTAACGCAGGCCAAATTCTGGCTGTCCTTTCGGGCGCTATTTGTCCCCACCTTCCTGTTGGGTATGACGTTTCCGCTGGTGGTGAAGGCGGTCAGCACGACACGGAGCACCCTGGGGCGGGACGTGGGTCGTTTGTACTGTGCGAACACCGTGGGTGGCGTGCTTGGTTCCCTGGCGGCGGGATTTCTTTTTATTCCCCTGCTGGGCACCCACTGGGGCATTGTGACGTTTGCCCTCCTGCTTACGTTTTCCGGCGTTGCATTGATTCTGGTGGCCGCAGAGCGGGGTGTGGCGCGTAGGGTGATTCCCATCGTCGCCGTAGGGCTCGGGCTTGCATGGAGTTTTGCGCACGCACCGGCAGACATAAATCAGTCGCTCAATGCCGGGTATATCCCCGAAAACCACCGGGTGCTTTACTATAGCGAAGGAGTAGAAGGCACCGTGGCCGTTTCGGAGCCGACCGATGAGGAGGCGGGCACCAATCGGGTGCTCTGGATCAACCGGGTACAGGCCACAACGTCGATTGAAAAGGGCGTGAAGATGAATCGTCTTCAAGGCGTGCTGCCCCTGCTTTTCGACCGGAAGCCGACCGATGTCCTGTTCATGTGTTTTGGTTCAGGGATTACCTGCGGCACCCTGGCTCTTTCGGATTTTGAGCGCATTGATGCGGTGGATATTAATCCCGAAGTGTTGAAGGCGGCCCCGTATTTCGAAAGAGACAACCTGGGCGTGATAGACCGTCCGGAAGTTTCATTTCACGTGGATGATGGCCGAAATTTCATGCTGACGACGGACCATCTATACGACGTGATCACCTTCGAGCCCATGCCCCTGGCCATGGCCGGCGTATCGACCTTTTACACGCAGGAATACTATGAACTGTGCCTCGATCACCTGAAGCCCGGCGGGATGGTCTCCCAGTGGATACCCCTGCACAGCCTTACCCCGGAAATCGTACAATCCCTCACCTACACCTTCACAACGGTTTTTCCCCATTATACGGCCTGGTTCATCAATGCCGATCTTTTCCTCATCGGCTCCAACGAGCCCTTGCGCCTCGATGCCGCCGCTATCCAGTCCCGCTTACAGATGCCCGCTCTGGCCGATGCCCTCGCCGACGTGGGCTTTGTCGACATTCCTTCCATTTTGGGATGCTACCTGATGGATGAAAAGGGCTTGGATGCCTACGCCGCAGGCGGCACGGTCATGCGCGACGATTTGCCCTGGGCCGAGTTTGAAGCGCCGAAACTGGTTTACGCCCGGACGCAGCACAAATCGATGGAGGCATTGGAGGAGCATATCAGCAGTCCCCTGCCTCTGTTCTTACCGGGTGCCGATCCCGACTTCATGGCTGCCGTGGATCTCCGACACCGGGCGCGGACCAATGACATGAAAGCGGTCCAGCTATTCTACAGTGGTCTTTCCATTGGCGACAGCGCCCGCAAACGCTTTGTCGAGTCCCTGGAAATCGACCCGCAGGATTACAACGCCCAATACTATTTGCGTGAAATTGTGCGGATGCAGGGCGAGGCCTTCCTGAGATGGGAAGAGTATGACAAGGTTCAGGATTTGCTGGATGCGGTACAGCCCTATATGGCCGACGCGCCTGAAGTGCGGGCACTGGCGGCAGGCTTGGCGGCCGCCCAGGCTGCCGCAACGCAGGAAGACAGCACCCGATAGGGACTCCGATATGCGGGTGTCCTACTGTTCCTCGGCAAATTTTTCGTTGAGGCGCACTTCGACGGCCGGACTGACGAAGTGACTGAGGGTGCCGCCAAAGGCGGCGATTTCTTTTACCAGTCGCGAACTCAAAAAGAGGTAGGGCTCGCTCGGCATAAGATTGACCGTGTCGATGTCCGGCGCAAGCTTGTGGTTGTTGATGGCCATGGTCAGTTCGAATTCGAAGTCAGAAACCACACGAAGGCCCCGTATGAGGGCCACGGCCCCTTTGTCCCGGGCGAAATGAACCGTCAGGCCCTTGAAGTGCTCGATGGAGACCCGTGGGACATGGGAGACCAGTTCCCGTAGCATGTCCATTCGCTCTTCCACCGTAAAGAGGCTGGTCTTATCGTTGTTTACGGCCACGGCGACGATGACGTGGTCAAAAATATGAACCGCCCGTTCAATGAGGTCCAAGTGGCCTAGCGTTGGGGGGTCAAAACTTCCGGGGTAGATAGCGGAACGTTCACTCATGGACATATTCTCCGTGCACGGCGGCAGCGAGGGCAGCTTCATAGACCCGACGAACGGGTACGCCCGCCGCTTCGGCGACGTTGCGACAATCTTCATATTCCGGGGCCGTGGTCAGGATATTTTCCCCACGTTGGCCAATTTTAACACGTACGTCGCCCCAAGGCGTCGACACGGGCTTCCAGGTCCGTGCGAGCACGCTACGGCGCTCAGAACGCATTCTGATGCCGAGGGTTGTCGAATGGACAAAGAGTCGCTCACAGAGGGCCTGAGCGTGCTCCTCCCTTGCGAGAACGGTGACGACGTAGGCCGGTCGACCTTTTTTCCCGATTACGGGGCTAAGGAACGCATCGAGCGCGCCGCCCTCGTGAAGACTGGAAATGAGGGGGGCTATTAATTCGCCGGACATGTCGTCGAGGTTGGCTTCCAATACCTGAATGGTTTCCTGGGCAAGGGCATCGCCTTCGCTTTCGCCAATCAGTATGCGGAGCACATTGGCCCGATCGGGAAGGTCTTTGGTACCACTGCCATAGCCGATGGCTTCCGTGCGCATCAGGGGGGCTGGGCCAAAGCGCGTCACCCGCTGATCAATCAGGGCGGCACCCGTCGGGGTTACCAACTCACCCTGTACGTCGCCACCATAGGTGGGTTTGCCCTGGAGTAACCGGGCCGTAGCTGGCGCGGGGACGGGCATGATGCCGTGGTCGCACTTTACCGTGCCGGCACCCACGTGGAGGGGCGAGGAAATGAATTGCTCTATGCCGAGAAGATGAAAGCCGAGTTGAGCGGCCACAATGTCCACGATGGAATCTACGGCACCCACTTCATGGAAATGGACCTTGTCGATGGTGGTGCCATGGACGGAGGCTTCTGCGTGGCCCAGCGCATGAAAAGTAGCTACAGCGGCCTCTTTTACCGGGTCAGGCAGGCCACTGTCCTTGATAAGCTTTTCGATATGGGCCAGGTGGCGGTGGGGGTGGTGCCCATGGTCGTGCGTGTGCCCATGGTCGTGCGTGTGCCCTTGGTCGTGTCCGTGCTCATGGTCGTGCGTGTGCCCATGCTCGTGGCTGTGTCCGTGGTCGTGCGTGTGCCCATGGTCGTGGCTGTGCCCATGGTCGTGCGTGTGCCCATGGTCGTGGCTGTGCTCATGACCGTGGGTAGGGGCGGCGAATTCATCGATAACGGTGAACTGGGTTGCGTGGATGCCCATTTTGAGCACCTTCTCGGCCTTTACGGAGAATCCTTCGAGATTCAGCGAGTTCAGGCCGTCGCGAATGGCATCAAAATCGGCACCGGCATCAATGAGGGCACCAACGGTCATGTCGCCACTGATGCCGCTATAACAATCGAAGTAACATGTTTTCATGATTCAATACCGGTCATTCGGTTGATGGTTGAAGCGGCAGAGGCCGCGCCAAAGCCATTGTCGATGTTTACCACGGTGACACCCGTGGCGCAACTGTTCAGCATGCCCAGCAGGGCCGCGAGGCCACCAAAACTGGCTCCATAGCCGACGGAGGTGGGTACCGCGATAACGGGGCACTGGACCAGCCCGGCGAGAACGGAAGGCAAGGCACCTTCCATGCCCGCGCAGCAGATTATCACATTGGCCGCGTTGAGCTTGTCTTGCTGGTTGAGGAGGCGGTGAATTCCCGCTACCCCAATATCGGTTATGCGCACTACCCGGTTCCCCAGGGCGGTGCAGGTAACGGCCGCTTCTTCGGCGACCGGCAGATCGCTGGTGCCTGCACAGACAACCGCGATAGTGCCCTTGGAAAGGGGGGGCGCTGTGGCGGTGATGGTGAAAGCCCGGGCGAGTGTATGCATTTCCGCCAGGGGTAAGGCTTCCGATACGGCCTCCATGATGGCCGGCGTGCACCGTGTGCCCAGAACATTGCTCCCTTTGTCGGCCATGTGGCGCGCAATAGTTACCACTTGTTCGGGAGTTTTATTCTGGCAGAAGATGGTTTCGGGGTAGCCTTTGCGCAGCTGACGGTGGTGATCAATCTTGGCGAAGCCGAGGTCTTCGTAAGGCAGATGCTGCAATGATTCCATGGCCGCATCCGGACTGCATTGTCCGTCGGCAACATTCTGGAGAAGTCGTAGGATGGTAGTGGTGTCCATGGCATGCATTCCCTTTGTGCCGGATAGCCTGTCAGTGTGGCACGCTTGGGTGCTCCGATCAAGCGGGGCGGCCGTGCCGGGCCGACTATCGTTCAATCGAGACGCTTGTCCGCGCCTGAAGGGGTTGCTCTTCCCCGGCCCCATCGGGCGACAACAGGGCGTGGCCGTTGCGATCAAAGCCGGAAACTATTAATTCGTAGCTGCCCGCCGGTGTGGTCTCCAACGGGGTCAGGGTAACCGACCAGACGCCATCGTTCGCTTTTGCATCTCCGTGACTTCCATCATCATACATGTCGGTGCTCAGATTGGTATTGACGATTTGAATCGCCAGCGTGTCCAGGAGTTGTTGTTCATCGCGCACGGCGACGGTAACAAGGGTGGACTGACCGGGGGTAAGTTTCCCCGAGGAAATCTGGGGAGTTGCCAGTTTGACGGGGACGCGGGCCGGTTGTGCCGTCATTTCCAGGCCGTCGGCAACGCTGTGGACCATGATTTTCATGGGATTGTCGGAGGCATCTGCCCCTTGCTGGTTGCGCGCTTCAATATAGTCCAGCAGGGCTTTTATTTCGCCGATGTCACCGGTAACCGTCAGTGAAACCTCGAGAGAGGCGTGGGCGAAGGGGGCGTGGGCCAACAAAATGACGCAGAAAATAGCTTGCAACATGGATTTTGGCATGACGGAATGAGTCCTCCTGATAATTGCGTAGACGGCTCCTACGCTAATACACGCTATTCATCGGATTCCAGTGGCGTGACTTCCGCCGGATCTTCCGGGCCGACCTCTGACTTAATTTCAGCAATGCGCCCCTTAAAAATATCAACAATCGCCGCCACATCGGGGTCTTCCATGGCCGCCCGCGCGTCGTCCGGATTGGTGCCGGGGTAGAAGGGCAGCTCGGCCGCAATCGTCGCTTCCTTCTTGGAGCTTGCAACGGTTTCGACGCGGACCGACACGCTGTCCAGATTGGTGGTATGCCGCGTCAGCGCCTCACCCATGGCCGCCTGGTTGGCACCAACCTTTACATAAGCCACGGCCTGTTCGTTGTCGCTCGGGAATTTGAGCGCTATGGTTGCGCCATCGATACCCGTGGGCTTAGCGCCACTGAACCAGGTGCCGAGATTGAGGTCTTCCTCACTTGTGCGCGCGATGATAGCACCCCACGCCCGGCCCATATTCTCCGGGGTGACGGTGATTTGCGCTTTCGGAGCCGGTGCCGCAGGCGCTTGTTCAGCCGGCGCGGCTTCAGGAGGGTCCGGCGGTGACCCGGACGGCTCCGGCGGGGGCGTCGACGCTTTCTGTGGCACGGGAGCCGGTGGTGCCGGCGCCGTTTTTACGGGCTCGGTGGCCGGTGCCGAAGGCGTGGATGGTGTATCCAATGCCACGCCGAGGCCGCCCTGGCCCAGGGCAATCAATTTATCCATGATGGTGTCGAGCGATACTTCGACGCCGACCTTGGATATGCGAATGAGCATGGATTCCAAGGCGATGCGCTGGGCAAGTTGGGAGTCGAAGGTGTTAACGAGCTCGGCGAACTGTTCCACCAACCGTATCAGATTGGTCAGGGAAATACGTTCCGAACGCTCGCTCAAGGCGACCAATTCTTCTTCCGGGAGATGGATGAGTTCACGGATATTCGCGGTTTTGGCGACCAGCAGATTGCGGAAATAGCGCAGGAGCTCCTGGACAAATTGGGTGAGGTCCTTGCCGGCCGTGACCACTTCTTCCACGAGTATGAGTTGTCGGGTGACGTCTTTGGCCAGAATCGCATCGCAAATGTCGTGCATGAGCTGCCAGTCGACGAGCCCGAGAACGTCAAACACGTCCTTGAATGTAATTTCCCCATCGCAATAGGTAATTAACTCGTCGAGGATGCTTTCCGAATCGCGTATGCCGCCTTCTGCGGCCCGGGCGATGGCGTGTAATGCCTCGTCGGTCGCCTCAATCTCCTCTTTTATGAGGATACTGCGGAGGAGCTCGATAATCTGGGGCACCGGTACCCGGCGAAAATCATAGCGCTGACACCGGGATACGATTGTCGCGGG
>CAXBPH010000117.1:0-20227 GCA_963977445.1 uncultured bacterium
AGCGAGCCCCACACCAAGGCCATCTTCAACGCAGTTCGCGAAGGCATGAAGGAGAGCGGGGCCATTCCGGTCTATGCAGAAGGCTCCTTTCACGACGGATGGCTACTTATCGACTTCGGCGATGTCATCTTTCACGTCTTCCGCGAAGAATCCCGGGAATTCTATGACCTGGACGGCCTCTGGGCAGATGCGCCGGTCATCAAGTTGACTTTCAAAACGTCTTAACGGCAGTTAAAACCATAGTGAGGCCCCCATCGTGGATCAATTCACTCCAGATCGTCAGTCACTTTATCACTACAAACTGGACAGGATTCTTGGTGAAGGCGGGACTGGCCGCGTTTACCGCGCCATCGACACCAAAAAAGGTGAAGTGGTCGCTATCAAATTGTTTCGGGAGAATTTCTTTCGAAATAAGCTTCACCTCCGCGATCTCGTAAAGAGCGTCAAGCGCTTCAAGAAGTACGACCATCCGAATGTCGTCCGCGTCCTGGACTTTATAGACGGAGAGGACGGTCGGTGCATGATCATGGAGTACATCGACGGCCCGGATCTCAAGTGGTATATCCAGAATCGCCCCTGGCATCTTCAGGAGCGCTTGGGAATTGTCGGGCAGATTTGCTCGGGCTTGCAGTATTTACATGATCAGAAGATAATCCACCACGACATAAAGCCGGCAAACATACTCTTCACCCGAACGGGTGTCGCCAAACTGGCTGACTTCTCTCTTTATGGTGCCAGCCTGCTACTGGAACTCATCGACAAGGGCGCCGGTGAGCAGATCACGCCCATGTATGTTCCCCCGGAAATTATTCGGGGTGACAGCCCCACCCCACAAAGTGACCAGTATTCCCTGGGTATCACCATGTATCTGCTCTTCGCAGGCCACCTCCCCTTCCAGGTGGACAATCTACAACGACTCTACCAGTGTCACCTGCAAGTCGTTCCCGATCCGCCTAATCACGAGAACCCGAACTGTCCGCAGGCGTTAAGTGACATAATCATGCGCACCCTTTCCAAAAAGCCAAGTGAACGGTTCTCTGACTGCGACATGCTCCGCATTGCCCTATCGAAGCTCGGGCAAAGCCGAATCTAGGGACCGGGCATCCCTCGACGCCTGACGTGCTGAAATACCATTAGTCCGTCGGTTTGCGAACTCCTCCCCGGCCACGAACGGCGTCCAGTATCGAATTAGACGAACTGGATGGCAGCCATTGGCAATACCGCATCTCGTCAACCTCAACATCTAAACACAAAACACCCAACCTCAGCGTTGACTGAGGTTGGGTGTTTTATATTCTACTCTGACCGGCGGAAATCCGAAAGATTCCCAGCACACGTCAATTCATTATAAGGTTGTCGTATCGGTACCCGTATCAGTACCCGTATCGGTACCACCACCCAGTGGAAAGAAGGCCTTCCACTGTGCCTGGCGCTGCGCGAGCAGGAGGGTATCTACGATATCAAGTACGCCCTGCAACTTGGTCTGAAAGTTGCTCTGTGCGCATGATGGAGCCTTGGAGACAAAGCGGATATGTGATTTCATTGTGTTAACGCCTTTCGCTGGTATCAGTACTATTTACCGAAGCTGAATTCGATTGCCCGAGCCGTAAGTTCGACGAGAAAATCGACTTTCGCTTGGAAATTGCTCTGGGATTTTTGCGGCATCTTGCTCACCAAACGATGGTGTTTCATGCGAGTCGTTCTCCTGTTCTAGTGCGTTCAAAAACTGATGGCGCATCAACTATGGGACCGCTCGACATACGCGCGCATTCCCCGATCAACACCGAGTCAAATAATCCGTGGCCCCGATTTCACCAATGTAACACCTTGCTGTTCCCTGCAAGTTGTATTGGAGCAGTCAACAAGACTACCGGTGCCCACCATTTTACAGACATTGTAATAACATGTAAACCTTTTATTGTCAACTATTTTTCCCGATCCCCCTTCTTTCTATTCATACTACCACCGGGCACCGAGAGTATTACGTCCCTAATTTCATGCTTCATTTTCAAGGAGTTACCGATAGTACATGCCAACTGCAACCCCCGTAAGCCGTATAAACAGCCGATCGGTCCGCAGAATGTCAATATCGCATAATTATCATTTATTTAAATAAACAACCCGTGCCCCTAGGAGGCGGGCTGTCCGGCCATGGATTCCCAAGAGCGATACATCTCATCCAGATCCGACTTCATCGCGTCATACTCCGCCTTCAGCTTCTCCAGGGCCTGGTAATCTCCAGGATCAACTTCGGTAAAGCGGGATTCGATCTCGCCCAACAGCGATTCCATCGATTCTATATCCCCCTCCAGTTTCTCCAGTTGTACTTTCTGTTTGCGCCGATCACGATCATTGGTCTTCTTATCATTGCGGGTGGTGCTCCGGCGAATTTTGAGCACATCGTCCGTTGTTTTCTCTTCCTTTGCAGGAGCCTTGTCTACGTTGCCCCAACGATAATCGCTATAGTTGCCAAGGTGGATTGAGGTACGGCCGCCTTCGATGACCACCAGCTTATCCACCAGCTTATCAATCAATGTACGATCGTGACTGACGAGAATGATGGCCCCTTCAAATCCTACCAGCATGTTCTCCAGGGCTTCCCGGGAAACGATATCCAGGTGGTTGGTGGGCTCGTCGAGAAGGAGCAGGTTGGACTCACTTAGCAGGAGTCTAGCCATCGCCACCCGGCTCAATTCACCACCACTCAGGCTGCCGATAGTCTTAAACACGTCGTCGCCAGTAAAGAGAAAGCGTCCCAGATAGCTTCGTATCTGTTCCGGGATCCACTCACTCTTAGCGGCGTGTACTTCGGTGAGAATATCGCTGTTCGGGTTCAGGGATTCGTGATTCTGTTCGTAGAAGCCCCGTTGCACTTTGTGGCCCAGGCTTACTTCCCCGGCCAACCCGGGGTGTTGCTCGGCAAGCTGTCGCAGCAGGGTAGTCTTTCCCGTACCATTGGGCCCGACAATGCCGACACGATCGCCCCGGCTCACCTTGAAGGAAACCTCCTGATACAGGGTAAGGCCGTCAAAGCCCATGGCGAGATCTTTTGCGTCGAGGACCAGCTCTCCGGTTCGCGCCACTTCGCCACTCTTGAAACGAATCGAACTCGCCTCCGCCAGGGGTGCATTCACCAGGTCCAGCTTCTCCAGACGCTTAATGCGACTCTGCACCTGCTTGGCTTTGGTGTTTTTGTAGCGAAACCGATCAATCCACGCCTGCTCTTTACGCAAAAATTCCTGCTGCCGATCATAATCCGCCTGATTCTGCTCGCGGAGCAGTGCCTTGCGCTCCAAATACGAATCATAATTTCCGGGATAGCTGCGAATCTGCCCCCGCTCCAGCTCCACAATGCGAGTCACTGCGGTGTTGAGCGTTTGACGATCGTGTGAGATGATAACGACCGCCTTGACGCAGTCTTTGAGGTAATTTTCCAACCATTCCCGCGCCTCGAGATCCAGATGGTTCTCCGGCTCGTCAAGGAGTAGTAAATCGGCATCCTGGAGCAAGACCAGGGCCAACATGAGTCGGGTACGCTGACCGCCACTCAGTGCCATGAAGGGTAAATCGAACTCATTTTCAGAGAAACCGAGACCCTGAAGTACTTGCTTTATGCGGACACGAAAATCGTAGCCGCCACGAATGCTGAAGCTCTCCTGCTTCTCGCTATAGAGGTCGAGTACATCGAGATGCCCCTCCCCCATGCGTTCCTCGAGCTCAGTAAGCTCCTTTTCCAGCGTTACAATTTCCTCAAAGGATTCCATAACAATGTCATAGATGTTTTTTTCGTCATCTACGTGGTGAAGCTGGGAAAGGCAGGAAATCTTAACCTTTTTCATGCGGTCAATTGTGCCGCGATCTGGTTTCGTTTCACCCGTAATCAGGCGAAATATGGTGGATTTTCCCGTCCCATTGCGACCAATCAAGCCGATATGTTCGCCGTCTTCCACTCGGAAATCGACGTTACCCAGGACTTCCTGTCCAGCAAAATTTTTCTCGACACCGTCGAGGCGTATTAAACTCATAAATTCACTACCTGTTTACAACCCGTCTCGTTCATTACTTCGAGGTCGTGTCGTGGTTTTGGGCGAGGTGCCAAAGTTTTGCATATTTCGTAAACACGGAACACGCAGCAAGTCCACATAGGACTGCACCGTGGTAACCGTCACGAAACCCTTGACGTAAGATATACATTTTAACAAAACGGAGCACCGGTCGGAAAGTCAGGTCGAGCAAACTGGCCCGCTTTCCACGCTGAAAGGCATCTTCGGCCCCCCAGGAAGTGAAACGCTGAAACGTCGTAAAATATTCTTCAAAGCTATTGTAGGTATCGTGATACATGACATCATTGATGCGGCCCACCGGCCCTTCCACCACGACACGCGAATGTACTTTCTTATCCAGATAACGCCCCACCGCCGTGCGGAAGAGGCGAAGATTGTAGTCGCGATGCCAACCACAATGCTGAATCAGACGACCAAAAAAATAGGAATCCCGCTTAATATCGTAGCCATTCAGACTGCCATCATCACCCAAAATTGCCTGTACCCGCGTCACGAGCTCCTCGGAAACCCACTCGTCGGCATCCAGCACCAGGGTCCACTCCGTATGCACCTGCGGCAGGGCCCAATTTCGTTGGGCAGCCGCGTTTTCATAGGTGTGTTGAACGACGTGATCCGTGTAGTGTCGGGCAATGGATTCCGAGCCATCGGTGGTTTTCGTATCGATAATGCAGAAGATATCATCGGCCCAGGTAACGCTTTCCAGGCAACGCCGCAGCTTTTCCTCCGCGTTGGGCACGAGAATCAGGACCGTGAGCTTTCCCGCCACGAGCTTCGTTGTTTCCAAATCACTCATGGTGCAATCCCCAGTCGTTCCGCAACCAGCGTATGATAAACCGAGAGGGTATCCGCCACCATCGTCGGCGTCGAGAAAATGCTATCCACCCGCTTCTGACCGGCCAGTGCCATCTTGTGCGCGGCCTCCAGGTCGTCGAGACAAGCTATCAGCGCGTCACCGAGGGCCTCAGGGTCCTTATTGGGCACCAGGAAGCCCGTCTTCCCCGGCAAGACCATCTCACCCACACCACCGGCTTCCGTCGCAACCACCGGCTTGGCACACGCCAGCGCTTCCAATACGGAAGTACCGAGGCCTTCGGACCAACTGGACGATACGTAGCAATCTGCGGCCCGCATCCACCGTGGGACGTCATCCCGATGACCCGCCAGGGTGACCACATCCTTTAAACCGAGCTCGGCAATTTCCGCCTCTATATCCGCCCGGAGCGCCCCTTCACCCGCAATCAGCAGGTGAAGCGACTCATAGACCTCGTAAAGTCGCGCGAAGGCCCGAATCAGGGTCTGGTGGTCTTTGTGGCCAACGAGGGCACCGGCATTAAAGAGCAGTGTTGCGTCTTCCGGGATTCCGAACTCACTCCGGTCGGCTGGCTCCACCGCCAGGCGACTCGTATCGATAGAACTATAGACGCGAACGACCTTTTCCGGGTTTATGTCGCTTTCGCGGAGCACCTCGGCCACTTTTTCGGAAACGGCGAGGATACGATCGGGCGCGTTGTACTTCCAACGGTTAAACACATCCCGCTTCGGCGGAAAACTTACCCGTCTTGACACTACCACGGAGGGCCTGCGCGCCAATACGTGGACGAGGCACGCGATCATATGGGTGTGGCTGGTGTGGGCATGAATGATGTCGATGTCCTCCGCCGTGGCCAATTGGGCCAGCTTCCAGACGGTAACCGGATCGATTTCATTCCGAAAGGGCAACGCAATTCGTTCGACGTCAACACCACCGTGTTCCGCCGTGAGGAAGGGGCTCTCGGGCTTTCCGGCTATCCAGACACGATGGCCCTTCTGCACGGTTCCCGCAATAAGCCAACTGGCCTGTTGCTCTCCCCCACGCCAGCCGGTCTGCTCGTCAAGATGTAGAATGTTCACGGGTTAATTCCCTTGCTCTTTCATAGGCTTCGACCGTCCGTCGGGCGAAAACTTCTCCAGTGAAGTCCCGTAAGACCCGTTCCCGGCCTTTCTGGCCCATTTTCCTGCGCAGGGTAGCATTTTCGATGAGCGCCCGCAACGCGTCGGTCAGGGGCGCTACCGTACCATGTGGTACGACCCTGCCTTCATCGCCGTCGGAGACAATTTCTGGCAATCCGCCATAATCCGACGTCACCACGGGAATCTCCGCAGCCATCTGTTCTTTCAGACTGAAAGAAGAGGTATCACAATCTATCGACGGCAACACGCCAATATCCAGCGCCTGTATACAGCGCTCCATATCCGTCCGGAACCCCCCGAACTGAACCATGTCGTCGAGTCCCAACTCCGCCGCCTGGGCCTTCAGCGACTCTTCCAGGGCCCCCTGACCGAGAATCAGAAGCCGAAGGTCTGGAAAGTCCGTCTGGAGCGACTCCAGGGCCTGAAAGAGGTACGTATGGCCCTTGGCCTTAACCAGCCGCGCTGCGATGCCACAAACGAGGTGTTCGGGACCGTAACCCAGCATTTCACGGGCGGATTCCCGCACGTCGGCCTGGGGCGCATAAACCGATGCATCCACACCATTGTGTATGGCCGTCATACGGTCGCCATCGAAGGACGCTTGCGCAGACAGGGTGTCTCGAACCATTTGGCAGACACAGATTTGAAAGGTGGTGAGTGACCGGTTCAGATACCGATTTACCCACGTGTCTTTTACCACATAGGTATTGTGCCGGGTGCGCACCAGACACATGGCACGGCGAGAAAGCATTTTAACGAAGCCCGCTACCCAATGGTCCTGGGAGCCATTCACGTGAACTACGTCGGGCCGGGCCTCCCCCATGAATCGGGTCATTTGGCGTATATCGGCGATCCACTTGCGCAATCGCAATCCCCGTGCAAAATGAAACACAGGAATACAATCGCAGCCCACTTCTCGTGCTACGTCAATCAGGATACTATTGGCCCGACACCCGATGGTTACATGATGGCCCAACAAAAGGAGCTCACGGGTCAGACTCTGAATATAGCGCACCTGCCCGCCACCATCGGTGTGCGGGTCTGTAATTAGAATGTGCAAGGAAGTGAACAGACGTTGGTTGAGACGACAGACCTATTTCGTGACAGGAACGGCGACGTCTTCTTCAGCGGCGGGCGATGGATCTGTCGTCGGCTCTTCGGAAACGCGCTGGAGCTCTTCCTCGCCTTTTTCGGCATCTTCGGCAGATTCTTCCGATGGAGACACTTCGAGAGCGGTATTCTCATCGGCCGTGCCATCGAAAATCGCGCTTACACGTTCAATCGTCAAATCGAGCTCTGCAATTGCGTTCGAGAGTTCCGCGTCAACCTCATGAAAGTCGTCGGAACGTTTGATATCTACTTTTTCTTTACCAGCCATTGTGTACTGCCTTCAACTCGGGGCCTGCGTCATTCCATCAAAGCGGGATGGCGGCCACAGCGTTAATTTCGTCCAGAAATTCCAGGAGGAGTGGTTTTCTATTTTCTTCGCCAATTGGCTTACGGGCTTGCGACAAAACGTCCCAGGCCTCACCATCCTCCAGCGCCCGGGAGATCCGCCGGTCGCCATCCAGTGTCATGTCGATGCCTTTTGCGATTCGCACCACAGCCGCCAATTTTGGATCTTTCGCATCGCTCAACGCCCGACTGCAATGGGGATATTGCATGCCCAGCGCATCAGACAGGGTCTGGGGAAGATTCCAACGTTGGGCCATTGCCATGGACACCGCCGCATGGGTAAACCCAAAGTGAAGTTTTTCCGCCTTGCGCAACGCCAACTTGTCCCGTCCGAGAGACTCGTACAGTGCGGGGTAGGTCTTATCGTCACTGCGCAAAAGCCCCATAATTCCGATATCGGCCAGCAGGCCGGCGATAAACTCTTCACCTTGCAACCCGAGACCCATCGTATTGGAGACCTTCTTACACATTGCTGCAATCTTAAGGGATTGATTCCAGATTTCCTGGGCGGTCTTCATCTCCCCGTCACCTTCGCTCACGGTCTCAAATACCGAAATCCCCAGCACAATATTTCTAACTTCTCTGACGCCGAGTATGACGAGGGCAAGTTTAAGAGTCCCGACGTATTGCTTCATGCCGTAGTATGAAGAGTTACTGACCCGCAACACTTTGGCAGTCATCGCCGGGTCGCTTTGAACGATATCGCTCACGTCAGAGGTTGACGTGGACGGATCTTCAGTAATTCGAAGCACTTCTGCCACGACCGCGGGAAGCGCAGGCAAATCTCCAATGATTCCGTTTACGCGCTCTATAATGAGCTGCTCCTCCATAATGAAAACCCTCCTTCGTAAACCGAACAGTCAGCGCGCCAACAATACAGGACAGGTCGCATGATTTATGACGTAGCTTGTGGTACTTCCAACGACAAGTTCACGAACCTTTGAATGTCCGTAAGCTCCCATTACGATAAGATCGGCATTCAGGGAGCGGGCCGTTTCTACGATAAGCTCACTGGGATCGCCATCAAGTCGTAAGATAACGTCTTCAATCTCGTGGGCCTTCAGATAGGCGCTTGCTTCTTCTGCTGCGGTGTCGAGACTATCGCCGCCCACCACCATTATCTGCAGCCCGGTCTTCCAGACTTCGGCAAAGAACACGGCTGTTTTAAGTGCATTCTTTGCGTGACTGCTTCCGTCGTAAGCGACCAGAATGCGCTCTTTCCCCAACGACTCCTGACCGGTAATCAGTACCGGGAGCGTCGAACGACGAATAACCGCTTCTGCTGTTGAGCCGATGAGCCCTTCAAGCCATTCGCTATGCTCGCCGCCCCGTCCCATAACAATGAGATCCGACAGACCGCTGTGCTCGGTAATCGTTCGAGAGACTACCCCGGAAGTCTGCTTGACGTCACAGGGTACCCCTGCGGCCTCGCAGGCCTTTTTCAGGTAATCGAGGGCGTTCTTCCCCCGCTCTTCCAGGAGCATGGAGATATTGCCCTGGTAATTCACATAGGGCGCTGTCCCCAGCGAAGCAGAGAGGTCCTGCAAAAAAGGCCCTTCGAGCAATTTCACATCAACGACATAGATGCCCTGAATATGGGCCTTGAACGACTGGGCAAGCTCTACAGCTGATGTGACGCCAAATGCGGCGGAATCACTTCCGTCCGTAGGGACCAGAATCTTCTTAATCATTCAACCATCCTAATCTCAGGCGACATTGCTCGCCACGGCCACTTTATTACCAAAGGCTTTCAAAATAGCCAAGCCTTCGTGTTGGCTTTTTTCTGGATGAAACTGGGTTGCAAACACATTATCCCGCCCTACAATCGCGGGAAAAGAAACACCGTATTCACAGTGGGCAAGCACGATAGCCGGATCTTCCGGTACGGCATAGTAACTGTGAACAAAGTACGTGTAGCAGCTGTTTGACGTATAGCGCAGCAACTCGCCGGCCTCGGGGGAACCGTTGCCATGGATCTGATTCCAACCCATGTGGGGCACCTTCAGGCCGCTGGTCGCGGCTTCGGCAAAACGAACCACCCGACCGGGAAAAATACCCAACCCTTCGGCTCCGGGTCCTTCTTCACTGTAGTCAAACAACAGCTGAAGTCCAACGCAAATACCCAAAAAAGGCTTTCCACTTGCTGCAGCCGCCTTAACGGGCGCCACGAGCCCACGATCCGTCAGCCCTTCAATGCAATCTTTGAAGGCACCTACACCAGGTAGCACGACACCATCGGCACGCTCAATAACCGCGATATCGTCGGTGACAATCGCTTCGTGACCGACCTTTTCGAAACCTTTTTGAGCACTTCTCAGGTTTCCCATGCCGTAGTCAACGATGGCAATCATGTTTCCAACATTCCTTTGGTAGACGGTATACCCGTGTTTCGGGGATCCAACTCCAAGGCCCGACGCAATGCCTGCGCGAGGGCTTTGAAGATTCCTTCTATGCAGTGGTGCGTATTCTGACCATAGCGTAAATTCACATGAAGGGTCAGCCGAGCGTTCACGGCGAATGCCTGCATGAATTCCCGGGCTAACTCCAGGTCAAATTCGCCTAGACGACCGATGGGCAGGTCCGCATTGAAGACCAGAAAGGGCCGACCACTGAAATCAACAGCAACTTCGGCCAATGCTTCATCCATAGGAATCACGGCATGACCATAGCGCCGAATTCCCTTGGGCACACCCACCGCCTCCAGAAAGGCTTTACCCAGACAGATACCGATGTCTTCTACCGTGTGGTGTGCATCGATGTGGAGATCACCTTTCGCGGAGACCTCGATATCAAACAACCCGTGACGGGCAAGGTGATCAAGCATGTGATCAAAAAAACCGACTCCGGTATCAATTTTGGCGCTTCCCGTGCCATCAATGGCAACTTTCAGCGAAATTTTCGTCTCATTCGTGTTTCGCTCAATTTGCGCACTGCGCATCCAACGAACTCCCTATTTTCCAAGTGTAAGGCGGTCTGCCAGAAACTGCGGCAATCCCGCTTCAACAACCCGTTTGGCTGCTTTTTCAATAGGGTATTTGATGCGTACTTGCTCGAAGTCGTTCTGTTCCGTGTCTAGGATACCAAACGCAGCGTGGGGATTGCTATCCCGAGGCTGCCCGACGGACCCGGGATTGATGAAAAAACTCTTGCCCGTGCCGAGTGCAAACTTGGAATCATCATCAACCGAATACACCCCGTCCGTGGAAAAAATGCCCGGACTATGGGTATGGCCGATAAAACAGATATTGCAGTTTTGCTCATCGAGAAAGGACAGGTGCGGAAGTATGTCTTCCCAAGTGAATAGGTAAGTATTCCTGTTTTTCGGGGCCCCGTGGACGGCCGCAAAGGTCTCGAAGTTCAAGACATCCGGCAGGCTTCGCAGCCATTCCAGATTTTCTTCACTCAGGTTCTCACGGGTCCACATAGCGGCTGCAAGCGCTACGGGATTAAAGCCCCACGGGTCTTCAAGACCGCAGGCAACCGCGTCATGGTTGCCCAGAACGGTTTGAATGTTGCGATCCCGAAGGATGTCCGCACATTGGTTTGGACTTGCGTTATAACCTACGACATCACCAAGGCAGACGATCTGGTCCACTTCCATCTCATCAATTTTTTCCAGAACGGCGCAGAAGGCCTCCAGATTGGCGTGTATGTCGGATACGATGGCATACCTCAATTTAGGTCTCTCCTGCTGCCCGTTCACATAGACGAGCAACGCTTATCCACAGAGCGAGCTTTTTTAATTGCCCCCCTGTCTGGGATTTCCACAGGCACGACAGCTGTCAAAAGACAACCCCGCCTGCTCTGTTCCCTATTTTGCACGGAAGTTCGTGAATTTTCAAGCATTCGTGTAGATACCTCCGCAGAAACCGATTCTTTCGGGTGTGAATATCTGCTTAGCTTGCTCACAAACCGCTATTCCCCTCCCTTTCTCAGGCGAAAAAATCCCCACCTGAATTTCCAGGCGCTCACAACACTCTTGTCTACTTCCGTCATCTTGGCGTAGGATAGCCAACAGCGATTTGTCATTTCACTTAGACTTTGGCGTACTGATTCGACCGCAGGTGGACCATATGGGTAGCATTTTTCGCATTTACTGGGACAACCTCCTGAATATTCCCCTCAACTGGGTAGAGGTGTATCTGAAAGTCAATATGGATGCCGACTGGAAAGTGTTGGCTTTCAAAATAGGGTGCTCTATCGCCCTGCTCCTTGCGGTCTATGAGATATTTCTCCGTATCAAGGAGCGTCGTCGCCGGAAACGCTATGCCGCCGACCTGAAAAACGCCACCCAACCCGGGGGGGCGACCCTTACTGCTGAAGAACAGAAAGACGCCCTCCAGAACCCCGAAGCGGCAATCGCGCGACTTCGAAAAGAGGGAAATTTCGAAAAGCACGCGGAAGTACTTTCCGCGGTGGGCCGCCACAAAGAAGCGGCCAAGTCTTTCCTGAAGGCGGGTGTCCCGGAGCGTTCTGCCATGGAATGGGCCAAGGCGGGCTATCCCTTGAAAGCCGCGCAGCAGATGGAACGAGCCCGGAACTATGGGGCTGCCGCCAAATTCTACATGGAGAAGGAAAAATACCTGAAGGCTGCGAAAGCCTTCGTTCGGGGAGACGTCCCTCCCCTTGCAGCGCACGCCTTCTATATGGCTGGGCGATATTCAGATAGCGCCGACCTCTATGAGACGTATTTTGCAAGTGCCGGGGTCGCGCCCGCTGAGCAACGTGCCGCTGCCGAAAACTGTATGCGCCTGGTTGAAGATAAGAAAGCCCAGGACAAACTGGGGCCCGAACGCCTCAGGAATGTTACCGTGCTGTGCGCCAATGGAATGAACACGGGCGACCACCCCGAGGTGGCGGGCAAGCTGTTTTATCAGGCCGGTGAATTTGTGCAGGCCGGCGAAGCCTACCTCCGGGCGGGGCAACTCGAAACGGCGGCCAAGTGTATGCACGCGGCCGGCGAAACCAAACGGGCCTCCGAGATCGGTGGCCGATACTATGAAGCCATGAGCAAGTGGAAAGAAGCGGGCATGGCCTATGAGGGTGGCGGTAATTTTCGCAAGGCCGGGGAATGTTTCTCCAAAGCCAACGATCCCCGCCAAGCGGCAAAAAACTATGAATATGCCCGGGAATTCTATGGTGCCGGTCTTGCTATGGTGCACTGTAAGCAATGGGAAGAGGCGGTGCGCCTGCTGCAACACGTCCCCGAAGATCACCCCCAGTTTGCCACGTCACGGGCCCTGCTGGGTCGTGCCTTCTACGAATTGAAAGATTATGCCCACAGTACCGCCACGCTGGAAAACCATCTGTTGGGGGAACGGGTCCGAAAGGACAACATCGAGTATTTCTGGATGCTCGCGCTGGCCTACGAGCAACTTGCCAAGCTGGACAAATCACAGGACGTCCTACAGAAAATTCGAGCCGTCGACGTGCAGTTCCGCGATGTCGCCCAGCGCCTTTCGAGCGTACAATCCCGAATTTCCATGGCAGGGACGGGCAACAGCAACTTCTCCATTTCACCGACCATGATAACCCCTGCCCCGGGCAGTGCGGAAAAGTCTCCGGTCATGTCGATGGTCGAAAAGAGTTTGCAGAATCGTTACGAGCTCGAGTGTGAATTGGGTCGCGGTGGTATGGGCGTTGTTTACAAGGCCCGTGATACCAAGCTGGATCGACCTGTCGCCCTGAAGTTTCTTGGAAGCCTGATTGACGGCTCGGAGGAATACAGACTCCGCTTTAAGCGAGAGGCCCAGGCCGCCGCCCAGGTATCCCACCCCAATATTCTCAGTGTTTACGATATTGGCATTGAGCAAGGCAGCTCCTACATTGCCATGGAATACATTGAAGGCCCCAACCTCAATCGATATCTCAAGAAAAAGGGCACGCTGACCGTTCGGGAAGCAAGCAACCTGGTGGGTCAGGCCTGTGCCGCCCTGGAAGCGATTCACCAAGCGGGCATCACTCACCGGGACATCAAGCCGGATAACATTCTGATCACAAAGGGTGGGCTTGTTAAATTGATGGATTTCGGTCTGGCCAAGGGACATGGGGCCAACCTTACGGGCAGCAACGTGCTTATGGGTACGCCGTGCTACATGGCCCCTGAACAAGCGCGAGGTGAAGCCGCGGGCCCTCTATCAGACATTTATGCCATGGGTCTGGTTCTGTATGAATTGTTGACGGGCAAGACGGTGTTTCCAGATGGCAATGTACTGGCCCGACAAATCACGGAAGTTCCCCCACCTCCCAGTGCCATTGTGGAAAGCATCCCCCCCGAAGTGGATGCCATCGTCATGAAAGCCATTGCGAAAGACCCGAACGAGCGCTTTGGGAGCGCCCAGGAACTACTCAATGCCCTTCGTAGACTTGGCCAATAAGGCGTTCAGTCGACCACCACAGTGGTAGCGTCCGATTCCTGGAGTCGTGTGGTGATTCGTGCTTCCAGATCTTCCGGTAGCGCAATACCTCGGTTCACAAGGACAAAATTGCGACAATCCCCACCCCCGTGGGCAATTTTCACTTCGATACGGTCTTCGGGCAGTAGGCCTTCCGCTCGTTCTGACCACTCGACGGCGCAGACACCGTCAGAATCGAACAGCTCTTCATAGCCCAGATCGGCGAGCTCGTCAGGTCCGCCCAGACGATACAGGTCAAGATGATACAGGGGCACGTCGTTGCCATATTGATTCACGAGGGTGAAGGTAGGGCTATGTACCGGAGCATCCTTGGCGAAGTAGCGGGTCATGCCCCGCACCAGGCAGGTCTTACCGGCCGCCAAATCCCCCTCCAGGGCTATCAGGGTTCCGCGTGGAACCACGCTTCCAAGCAAATAGCCTACGGCTTCCGTTTGTTCCGGACTTTGGGTCGTAAATGTAATCTTCATCAGGCCGCTTCTATACACTCCCGATACAAATCGATATAGGTTTCACAAGATTTATTCCAGGAAAAGTCCAACGCCATGCCGGCCGCCTGGATGCGTAAGAATTCGGTTTTGTCTTCGTAGAGTGCAATGGCCTGCTCCATGCGACGGGCAAGCGAATAGGACGTGAGGGGCACAAAGGACAGACCGTTGGCGGTACCATTTCGCAGGTTTACCGATGTGCAATCGATAACCGTATCGGCCAGCCCCCCACTTCGACGAACGATGGGAATCGAACCGTAGGCAAAACTGTAAAACTGACTCAGACCACACGGTTCATAGCGAGACGGCATGAGAAAGAAATCGCAAGCGGCCTGCAGGCGATGGGCCAACGGCACATTGAAGCCGAGCATCACCCGAACGCTGTCGGGGCGCTGACTCTCGAGGTGCTTCAGGCCCTCTTCCACCCCACGCTCGCCCGTACCGAGCACCACGATCTGGGCGGCGTCTTCGGGCAGGCCAAGAACGCTTTCCATCACGAGGTCGATACCTTTTTGCCACACCAGTCGACTGACAATACCAAAGATGGGCACATCCTTCTCCGGCAGGCCCAATTCCTGTTGGAAGGCCTGCTTACAAACGGCCTTCCCCGACGGATCTGCGGTAGAATAATTGGCCGGTATATGGGGATCAGTCTTTGGGTCCCAGAGGCCGTAATCGGCACCATTGAGGATGCCACTCAGAACGCTTCGCCGATTTCGCAGGATACCGTCCAGTCCCTCGCCATATTCAATGGTTTGTATTTCTCTGGCGTATCGGGGGCTTACCGTGGAGATGCGGTCGGCCGAGGTAATCGCGCCTTTCATCAAATTCAGGTCACCGTGATATTCCAAACATTCCGGATTGAAGAGCTCGGGACCAAAACCGGTCGACACAATTTTCTCTTTACCATAACGTCCCTGGTAGGCGAGGTTATGAATCGTGTAGAGACTCGGCACCCCTTTCCAAAACGGGTGATTGGCGAAGACCGTCTTCAGCTTGAGTGGAATGGGTGCGGTGGGCCAGTCGTGGCAATGGACCACGTCGGGCTTCCAGCCGGTCCCCGCGATACCGTCGAGGGCAGCGTGGGAGAAAAAAGAAAAGCGCTCGGCATTATCATGGTACTCGTGGTTGCCATCACCGTAGGGCGCGGGGCGATTAAAATAGTTATCGTGCTCCACAAGATAAAGTGGAATTTTGGTATCGGGCAGGGTCGTTTCCCAGAGACTGCCATAGGCCGTGTGGGTTCCCAGATCGGCCAGACACATGCCTCGACGACAGGACTCGGGCAAACGGGGAAGTTTCTGATAAAAAGGCAAAATGAGGCGAACGTCGTGACCCGCTTTGTGCAGGGCCTTGGGCAACGCAGCGGCCACATCGGCCAGCCCGCCGGTGCTCATGAGGGGAGCGACCTCGGCGGTGGCGAAGAGGATTTTGAGCGCTTTTTTCACAGAAAACTCCAAAGGGGGTGAGGCTACGTTTCTACCGATACTCTAGCAGATCTGCCGATTCGAATGCATTGCCTTGCACCGGCAACAGGGCGCTAATCAACACAAATACTGACACTCACGCGGTGACCACCTGAAATATTTCTGACTCAACAATGGGCTTCACCTCAATACCCGGCACCGTCCTCTTCAGATACCTGGCGATGTGGGTTGCAATCCCCCGCTCCGTGCCCACGTGGCCGGCATCGATGAGGGCCAGCCCCCGATCGCGGGCCATGTCGGCCTCGTGGTATTTCAGGTCCCCCGTGACATAGACATCGATATCAACGGGCATGGAAGAAATTTCTCCCCCGCCCGCACCACCACAAAGGGCCACCCGCTGTATGGAATCTCCCCCACGCCCGACCATACGCACGTGTTTGAGCTTCAGGACCTGACACACATGCTGGGCAAAATCAGAAAGTTTCATGGGGTTGGCGAGCTGACCCCGTGCCCCCATTCCTATGCGCGGGTCGGTGTTTTCCAGCGCCACCACGTCAAAGGCGGGCTCTTCGTAGGGATGGGCCTCGCGCAGGGCGGTGAGCACCTGCCCCAGAATGGACTTTGGAACCACCATCTCAAATCTCAGTTCCAATTCGTGGCTTAGCACGCCCTGTTTGCCCGTGAACGGGTCCGAACCCGGTCCGGGCAGAAAGGTACCCGTCCCCGGTGTGCTGAAGGAGCAGTCGCTGTAGTTCCCAATCTGACCCGCACCGGCACGGGCGAGGGCCTCGCGCAAGGCCGCTTCGTGGGTGGCGGGCACAAAAGTTATCAGTTTAACGAGGGCCGCCTTGGGCGCAGGAACCAGTGGCACCACCGCTTCCAGTCCCAGGGTTTCCGCCAGCAAGGTATTCACCCCATCGGGTACGACATCCAAGTTGGTGTGGGCGGCGAAACAGGCAATTTCGTGCTGGGCCAATTGAAGACAACGTTGGGTGTGGACATCATCGGTCCGCAACGCCTTCAACGGAGAAAATAAGATGGGATGGTGGGCGACGATCATATTCGCGCCCCACTGGGTTGCTTTGCTCACGACCTGGTCGGTTACGGTCAGGCAGGTCAGGACCCGCTCTACCGGCGCTTCGGGCCGACCAATCTGAAGGCCGACCCGATCCCAGTCATACGCGAGGCACGATGGTGCCCAGGCTTCCATGGCATTGCAGATTGTTTTCACAGTAGCCGGCATAGGACTTCCTTTTCGGGTGGGTGAATGGTAAACATTCCGTCAACTATATCGCCGCTGGACCGTGGGAGACAAGCACCGCCGGTTGAAATGGGAACGCGCACGGCACGCATTGCGAAATAACCGTAAACCGCCTCGCCCAAGGCAGGTTGAGGTCGCACCTCAGGCCACCTGACGCTCCATGGTAATGGCACCATAGCCGACGACACGCCGCGTATCCCCACTGGCCCAGGCACTGGTCCGATAGTCGAGGAGCTGCCACTGGGTTGTATTCGTCGCATTGGCATAGGCCATGGCGGTTACCACGGCGGTCACGCCACACAAAGAGCAACGCCCCGCTGCCGCCTTGTTCTGAAGCGCCGATGCATCACGCTTCAGCACTTGATTGAGGGATCGCTTGTCCATGGCATTGGCCTGACTTTCTGGCAAAAAATGAGAAAGGTCGGTGGACGCAAGGACCAGATCTTCCGGTGTGAGGTAGTCCGCCAGGGCGGCCCCAAAGCGCTGGTGAAATTCCGAGGGTGCTGCGCCAAAAAGTATGGGCACCAATTGAAACTCACCTTGCAATACCATTTGCAGAAAGGGAAGTTGCACTTCGAGAGAGTGCTCCCCACTGTGGGCCTGGGAACAGGTGGAGCCAAAGTCGGACACCAACGCCCCCGCGAGTTCTTCATCGACGGGCACCACACCAAGGGGCGTCTCATAGGCCCCTTTCGAAAAAATAGAGGGCCCTTCAAATTGATGGTGGTGGGAGCAGCCCAGCAGTATGACCCGTCGCACCGCCTTCCCATAGAGTCGCTTGAAGGCGTGGGCGGCGGTCAAGCCAGAATAGGGATAGCCCGCGTGGGGCGCGATGATGGCCTGTACCGCGTCCGGGGCGGGTTCAGATGTGGCCTCCGCCAGATGTCGTTCTATCGTCCTTCTTAATGTTGGGGCATGTTCCGGGTAAAATCGCCCCGCAACTGCGGGCTTTCGTATGGGCATAATCCTGCACCTCTTCAGGTTAACGAGCCGTCCCGACCCCTTCATGATACTCCATTACCACCAAATGGGAAAGGTTTTTTCGGCCCCATGTGGTTGCATCACCGCTGGGCCGGGCGGTATCCTTCGGCATTCACGCTGGCGGTGAACATCCGCTGAACACAACGTCACTTCGACCTCCGGGTCGCCTTCAATCAAGGAATTCCCCATGACCACCATCCTTTCCTGGAATGTAAACGGTATGCGCGCCGTACTGAAAAATGGTTTCCTGGAGTGGTTCGAAGCCACCCAGCCCGATATTCTTTGCATCCAGGAATCCCGCGCCCTTCCCGACGACCTGGAAGAATCCGTATTACGCCCCGCCGGATACAACACCTATTTCAATCCCGCGAAGAAAAAGGGCTATAGCGGCACGGCCGCCTTCGTTAAAGATGGTTTAACCCCCTTATCCGTCAAAAACTCAGGTGTGGAACGTTTCGATGATGAGGGACGTATCCAAATGCTTGAGTTCAAAGATTTCACCATCCTGAATGGCTACTGGCCGAACAGTCAGGCCAAGCGCGCCCGGATTGACTACAAACTGGACTACTGCGAGACCAAGGCAAAAATTGCCAACAAACTCGTAAAAGCCGGCAAGAATGTCATCTTGTGTGGCGACATGAATATTGCCCACACCGAGATTGACCTTGCACGTCCGAAAGATAATGAAAACAATGCGGGCTACTACATTGAAGAACGGGAAGCCATGACCAAATTTCTTGGGCACGGCTATGTGGATACCTTCCGCCACCACCACCCCGATGCGGTCGATGAATATTCCTGGTGGTCCTATCGCACCCGCGCCCGCGCCCGGAATATCGGCTGGCGCATTGACTACCACCTGGTCAACAAGGCCTTTATGCCCCGCGTGAAAGACGCCTTTATTCTGCAGGATGTTTTGGGTTCTGACCATTGTCCCGTTGGCATCACCATTTCCTGATTTTTACAATTTCAACGGAGTTTCGACTATGGCTTCCCCGGTAACTACCAAGCGCGGCGACACAGGCACCACCATGATTCTGGGCGGTCAGCGTTTGCCCAAATCCCATCAAATTCTTGAAACCACAGGGCGGGTTGATTCCCTTCGTGCCCAAACAGCCCTCCTTCGCCTCCAGATTATGGAGCGAGGATCGGCGACGCAGAAAGAGCTGGTAGAACCCCTCTTCTGGCTCCTCCACTGCTATTTTCTCATTGGTACCGCCGTGAACGACCCGGAATGCGTCCACCCGGAATACCGTCAGACGGATCTCGATGGGACTCATCTCGAGCGGCTGGAAGCAACACAAACGAACCTGGAAAGCAAGGTTACCCTACCCAAGTCCTTCATCGTATCCGCCTCCAACCTGCTCTCCGCCCAGGCCGACATCACCGCTACCGTCGCCCGGGAACTGGAACGTGCCCTGGTACAGCTGAAGGAAAGCGTCCCGGCCTTTGAAGTGACGACCATCCTGGCCTTCATCAATCGCCTGAGTGACTCCCTCTACATCATGGCGCGCTTTCTGGAAGAAGGGGAGCACGTTCCAGTCGATTACAGCGCCTTGGACCGGTAGTAACCAACACACACAACTTCTATGACGAAATAAGCCCCCGGTACCTCACGGTATCGGGGGCTTTTGATAGGATCTAATGGAATGCGAATCAGGCGACGCGCTTCCGGCTGCGGTAGGCCAACCCGGCCAGGCCCATGCCCAGAAGGCTCATGGTGGCGGGTTCGGGAACGGGAGCTGCACCAGGAGAGACTGCGGTGATGAGCCGGGTCCAGTCGCCGGGAGAATCTGCCGCCCAGTCGATATCTACACTGCCGCCGTTGAAGGTGGTCGTATCGCCGCCTTCCAGCCCGCGCAAACCAAAGTCACCGTAATCGATTCCCGGGCGCCCGAGGTAATCGCTGTTACTTAAACGGGTATCGCCCGTGATAAAGGCGAAGATTGCCGAATCAAAATTCAAGGTCGCCTGCACCCGGGTCCTAGTCAGGGGATCCCACTGCACGTAGTGACTGGATACCACGGTGCCCGCCTTGATGAAATAGTTACCGGCACTTCCCCCCACATAACTTTCCGCAGGATTGGCCACCCGATCGACAAACAGGTCCTGGGTCAAGGTGAAATTCTGAATTTCATCCCAAACGTAGAGAATAGCGTCGTTGTAGCCATTGCCCACCAGTGTGAAT
>CAXBPH010000118.1:0-20155 GCA_963977445.1 uncultured bacterium
ATACTCAAGGAGATACACTTAACGCACTGTCCAGAATCCGGGGTCCACTTCTCCCCCGAGGGTCATTCACAACTTAAGCCACAACGCGGATATTTCATGGATTGGAGCGGAAAGCCACCCGAGTATTGAGGCTGGACAACGATACCAAGAGCGACGCCTACAAAGGGGACGACGGTGATTGTGAAAGCACCTTGCCCCTCATTGAGGAGGCGCACTCAGCGCACCCGACGTTTAGACTCCCGAATCTCCCGGAAGGCAACGACGCAGCATTCGGGGCAATATCCGTGACTGATGTCAATATGCTCCGAGGCCTTTGGCTCGAACACTTGCCAAGCTTCTTTTACCAGCACCTTTTTACAGACGCAACATTGCACTTCCATGGTTCACCTTCTTCCCCGGTGTCAGCGAGACGTGGCAAAAGCGATGGGAGGTGGGCCCTGCAGCCCACCTCGCTCGCATTGGACGAAATACGCTACTCAACCACAGTTAGTTCGACGCGACGATTCTGGTGCAGGTGTTCCGGGCTGTCATTGGGAACAGTGGGTCGCAATTCGCCATAGGCGTTTGTATTCAGGCGGGAGGCATCTGCGTTGCGCTGTACCAGGGCGGCCTTCACGGAATTAACACGCCGTTCCGAGAGGCGCTGATTGTACGCATCAGACGCGTTGAAGTCCGTGTGCCCATCCAAACGGATACGCATTGAAGGATTCCGTGCCATGATCGCTGCGATTTCGTTAAGTTGTCCATCATAGCTGCTGGCAACGACGGAGCTGTCATTGTCAAAGAGTATGTTGCGGAGATTTAAGGGCAACCCTTCGGGAGCGGTTATGGTGACTTGTTGGACGTCGCGAACACCCAGAAAAATGTCCCGAACCATCGTGTCTACGGAGGCGGCTGTGTTGAGGTAGGTGCCGTCGTAAAATTTTCCGCAACCAGTCACGTTCGCCATTTCCTGCATCAACTCGGCACCTTCGCGGTCCGACCCGATGAGCACGGTGTAAATACAGAATTCACCACCGTGGGCCATCTTAAGGTCCCGACAGGCCTGCAAGACTTCCAGAGGGTTGAGTACCTTCCCATCAGAAAAGATCACCAGGGCACCGCGGCCACCTACCCCGGCAACCTCATTCTTTTGATATTGAATAGCGCGCGCCAAGGGGGTTGTTGAACCCAGGGGTCTTATTCTTGCTGCGCCGCTATTCATTAGTCCGCGGTCATAGCGCGCCAGTGGTTGCTCGACCCAATCCGATGAGGAGACGCCAGCGAAGGAGTCGATGCCCGCTTCATAGGTGCCATCGGGCATGGCTGCGGTGAACGCCTGAACCAGGTTCTTCTCCCACCGGTACATACTGCCAGAGCCGATGGAACCGGTCACATCCACCAGAACAATCAACTGGTCCCGAATAATCACCTCACTATCCTGGACCACGAGGGGCGCAACGCTGCTTAGGTCAAGTGTATCCCCGTGTTGTTGAGAAAAGGACTGGCAACCGGCCATTGATGCGAGTACCGCGCAGCAAACAATGCTCTTTTTCCATTCTTGATTCTTCATTGGGACTTAGTTCCTTTTCTTCCCGGCATAGGTTTTGAATGATCCTGGCACCGCCTCCTCTGTGATTCATTTACACGCAAAACTGCGATTGAATCCGCTAACAGAGGGCCTGACGTCACCTGGTCGACTATAAAATTCGCGAAAAACCGAGAGAAGGCGAAAGTACTACAACACGATCAGTCTACGACTTTGCTGGAAAGTTGGAGTAGTGATCGCGTAAACTTTTCGTAAACATGCGATTATGTCGGGGCGCGTCCCCGTTCCTGCCCCGAAAGCCAACGGGAGCGAAATGACAGAATTTTGGTGATAGCGCGGCGATTCTTTGCCCAGAATTCACCCGATATTCGCCTGTAACTTGCACGCTCTTGAGACAATAAAGCCGATATATTCGTTGATATTATGGATGAATTCCATTTTTTCAAAGGGACCGTATCTTGACAATGAGTACCCCCGCCCTTCGATTCCTTTCACCTGGATCACGGGCATACACCCGAGTCCAATACCCTGGAGTCCGGGTGGCGTTCTTGCCAGGAGACCGGGCCCGTAACGTGGAAACGCCAGAATCCAAAAGGGCCGCCCCAGCTAGAGCGCAGCTGGCCGCGCCAATGAGTAACAGTCTTCGTGCCCTGGTCAAGTATCTGGATGGCGTTTTCGACCATGATATCGCCGAGCTGAATATTCCCACTGGTCTTCCCCTCGTAAACGAATTGGACGAAGCACTTCACCCTTATTGCCACCATTACCTCGGTAATAGACTGAAAAAGGCACCGTATCTTTAACCTACAAAGGAGATGAGAATGTCGATTCAAGTGAAGATAGAAGATGGTGGAAAAACGCTCGCGGTTCACGTCAGTGGAAAACTGGTAAAAGCCGACTACGAGCAGTTTGTCCCGGAATTCGAAACACTCGTTGAGAAACATGGAAAACTTCGAATACTGGTCGAGATGTCCGATTTCGATGGCTGGGACGCCGCGGCCCTGTGGGAAGATATAAAGTTTGATGCCAGGCATTTCTCCGACATCGAACGGCTCGCCATGGTCGGTGAGAGTAAATGGCAGCACGGGATGGCCATCTTCTGCAAGCCCTTTACCACGGCGACGATCCGGTACTTTGACCACGCTGACGCCGATGTTGCGAAAGCCTGGTTGGCCGGAAGCGACGACAAGGGTGCCAGGCACGACAAATAAATGTCTCCGAAGCCGTCTAAATTCTTTTGGGGGCGCAGCGGTGTAGTTGCCGGTATCTATGGTCCCATCAGCGGGATCGCCGCCCTTTTATCGGGGGGGCGGCGGTCTTAGACCAAAAACACGAGAATTCCTTCTTGATACGTTTAGGATTCTCTAAGCAGCCTGCTTACGAACGAGGCTGTTGACGATTCAGTGACCAATCAGGTTAACTTTCTGCGCCTGGGAGTCTGACTCCCAGGAAGGCCAATTACCCCGCCATTACGGAACGCACCATTTCCACCAGCCTTTCGTATCCTACCGGCTTTTTCAGGAATCCGTCGAAGCATTGATTTTCCGCAATGTCGGGTATGTCCAAATCGCGGTAACCGCTCAATAGAATGATTTTTATCCCTGGCTTAATGACACGGAGTTTGGCTCCGGCTTCAAAGCCGCCCATATGCGGCATGGTGAGATCCAACAACACGCAGTCAACGATGTTCTGATGCTCTCTGAATACAGTAAGTGCCTCTTCACCGTCACTCGCCGTGTAAACGGTGTATCCACATTTTTTAAGAATCATGGACAGCAGGGTCCGAATCGAATCCTCATCATCGACTATCAGAATAGTTCCGGAGCCCCGTATCAGCTTACCCTTACTGGCCGGAACCGCCGGAGTTTCGGGCAACGGACCGTGGGCCGGCAGCAGCACTGTTGCCGTGGTACCGTGGCCTGGTGTAGTCTCCATGCGAATTTCACCATGGTGGGAGAGGACGATTCCCCGGACCGCAGCGAGGCCCAATCCGCGCCCCTGAAATTTCGTTGTAAAAAAGGGGTCGAACATGTGTTTTAAGGTTTTTTTATTCATCCCGCAACCCGTGTCGGCCACCTGCAAATACACGTAGGGGCCGGGCGGCAGCGTTTCCTGCCCCCCCGTGTCGCTACGGTCACTAATCTCTGTCGTGCCCGTACGCAGCGTTATGGTGCCACTCGTGTCGCCAATGGCGTCCGATGCGTTCGTAATCAGGTTCATAATGACTTGACGTACTTGTGTCGGGGCCACCAGGACGGCGGGGAGCTTGTCCCCAAGCTCGAGCAACAGCATGGCCTTTTTCTTGTGCGAAACGGCGAGCAAGTTCGCCATTTCCCGCGTGAGGGCCGAGAGATCCAAGGCGCAGACTTCCAGCGTCCCGCCTCCGGAGTAGGCGAGCATCTGGTCCGTAAGATCGGCCGCCCGGGCTGCCGCCATCGCGATTGCCTGCAAATACTTCTGGCCCTCAGCACCCTCAGGAAAGGACCCGATTGCGAGATCGATGTTACCGCCGATGACCTGGAGAATGTTGTTAAAATCGTGGGCAATGCCGCCCGCCATAACACCAAGGCTCTCGAGTCGCTGCGTTTGTTCCAGACGTTTATCGAATTCAAGTCGTTCCGCCGTGGCGGCGGCAGCCAGGTCTTGTGCGTGACGCTTTTCTGAAATGTCAGATACTGCGATACGGAGCTCCCCGGTTTGTCCGCCCGAGTTTGCTTGGACCGGTACGATATCCAGCGCAGCCCAGAAGACCGGTGCCTGCCCTGCGGGTTGTAGCCGCAATTCGCAGGCTGCCTTCATCCCTAAGGCGTAAACCTGGCGACGACTTTCGTAAAATACATCCTGATCTTCCAGTACGACAAATGATGAAAAGGGGCGTTTTATAAAGAGACCTCGTTCCAGCTTCAACATCTCTGCAAGGGTTAGATTGGCCCCCTGAATGAGGCCACTCTCCGCCACGCTGATATAGCCGACCGGTGCAAATTCATAGAGATCGGAAACCCGTTCGTGAACTTCCATCAACTGGTCCTGGGCTACACGGAGGTCCTCATTCTGTAATTCCAACTCGATTTGATGGGTATGGAGTTCATTCACCAGCCTGCGTATCTCGCCGGGAGACAAATCAAGATTCTCGTCTTCGCCTCCCGCCACGACCGCTTGGGCACGTTCGCGAAGTTTTTCGATGGCGTCAGGGCTGCGCTTAACTTCTCTCATGTTCATCGCCCTTCAACGTGGGGGGGCGCAGCAACCGTCCCGATGCCCAAAATATGGCACAGGGCGTCTGCTTCATCCCGAATACAGGTATAGGACCAGTCGATACTATGGGTTGCCCCCGCCTTGTTTAGCCAGCGACTCGATCCCGTCGCGGGAAATGGGCCATCTTTCATTGCAGAGAATGCGGTCTTCTCGGCATCGATCGCGTCGGCTTCAGTCAGGACGTCCCAGTAGGTCCGTCCGACGATTTCCTTCTCGGAAAAGCCCGTAAGTTCGCGACATTTTTTGTTGAAACGAAGGACCTGCCCCTCGGGCGACAATACAACCATCAGCGCGCCGATCTCATCGAGGGCACTATTGGCGAATTTCTTCTCGGATGCCATGGAATTGGCGGATTCGATGAGCGCTCTCAATTCAGACACGTCGTGAAAGGTCACCACCACCCCATCGATAACGTTACTCACCGTCCGGTAAGGCCGCATGCGTACCGCGTAGGTCCGTCCGTCGTGACTACTGACCTCACGTTCCCATCCGTTCAGGTCGGCGAGCACTTTTTCCGCACACGCGGCCAATTCACATTCGAGCAAGGAGCTGGCAAAATGCCGTATGGGACGTCCCACGTCGCCAATTCCCAGGGGCACAATGGGTACTACTGCGGGGGTGAAGCGCCTGACCCGGAATTCCGTGTCCAGAAAAATGGTGGCAATATCCGTGCTGTCGAGCAAATTCTTCATATCGTCGTTGATGCTGGAAAGTTCTTCTATCCGGCTCTGGAGTTCGGCGTTAACCGTCGTCGACTCCTCGTTCAACGACTGAAGCTCCTCCTTGGAGGTCTCCAATTCCTCATTGGTGCTCTGCAGTTCCTCGTTGGTGCTTTGCTGCTCTTCATTGGTCGATTTGAGCTCTTCGTTGGAGGTCTCCAGTTCCTCAATGGTAATCTGGAGATTCTCACGGGTGTGACTCAACTCTTGTTCAAGGGCCACGATTTTCCTGGTGGTCGGGGCAGCCCCTCGGGACGTATGATTTCCGGCAGCAAGAGCACGCTCGTCAACCGTCTCCTGGAACGTGACCATCGTCATATTTTGTTGTGCGCTTTTTCCGAAAACGGGTTTGGCGACTAGGTTGAACGTGGTCACACCGCCTTCGGCCTCCACACGAAGCCCTTCCCGACGCACTTCTTTCTTTTCAGCATGGGACTTGCGTATCACGGCACCAAAATCGACACGAAAATCCGGCCGGGCCATCTTTAACACATCCATACTTGCCTGCCCCTGGGCCGGCTCGAGATACTTCCCCGTATGGCCGTGAACATAGACCAGGGTAAACTTGCTGTCGATGATAACGCACGGGGGAGCATCGCTTTCAGAAAGTATCGTTTCGACCAGCTGGAGCAAGCCGGAACCGGCGTCGTTCGCAAAGTGGCTCGTATCAGACCCACCTTCAGCCTTATGGAAGGAGGTAGCGGATAAAACGGATGAAGCGGAATACTCCGGGAGGTTTCGGGTCGCTCCTGAAACAGGCGCGCGCTGGAAAATCTTCCACTTTTTGCTCCGAGCGGAAAACAAATCCGAGGCCTGTCCGATGGACTCAAAGGTACCGAGAAATAGGATACCGCCTGGTTTCAGGCTATAATGAAACAGCGGGAAAAGCATATTTTGAAGCTCCGGCCCAAAATAGATCAGCAGGTTCCGGCAACTGATGAGGTCCAGCTTCGTAAAAGGCGGATCTTTGATCACGCTCTGTGGCGCGAAAACAACCATCTCGCGAATCAGTTTTTTGATGCGGTACGTGCCATCACTTTCCCGGACGAAGTAACGATTCAGACGCTCGGCGCTTACGTCCGACCCGATGCCTACGGGATACAAACCCGCCCGGGCAATTTCGATGGCCTCTTCGTCGATATCCGTGCCGAAGACCTGAATACTGAGCTGGCTGGAGGGCTCCAGACATTCATGGAGCGTGATCGCCAGCGAATAGACCTCTTCACCCGTGCTGCATCCGGGCACCCAAACCCGAAAGGTATAGCGATCCGGTTTGCCCTCCAGAAGTCCGGGCAGGATTTCGTTCTTAAGCGTTGCATAGGCTATCGGGTCTCGAAAGAAATTGGTGACGCCGATCAGGAGCTCCTTAAAGAGAATTCGCGTTTCCCGTTCGCTTTCCTGGAGAAAACGAACGTATTCCGATATATCTTCGACCTGGTGAATATTCATACGCCGTTCGATACGCCGGATTATCGTATTCTTCTTGTACCGTGAAAAGTCGTGATCCGTGCGATCCCGGAGTATGACGCATATTTTCTGAAAAGTCACCTGCGCGATCTGGGGCTCGGCATCAACGAGCAAGGTAGCATTCTGGTTTTGGCGCCCTACGTAACTGATGAGCGCTTCGGGCATCTTGTCGGGCGGAAGGACAAAGTCCGCCAGGCCCGTGGCGGCGGCACTTCGGGGCATGCCGTCATATTTTGACGATTCCTCATCCTGCACCATGACCATTCCATGGTGCTCCTTCAGCGCCCGAAGTCCGACGGAGCCATCGGATCCGGTACCAGAGAGAATAATGGCGACCGCGTGGGCACCCTGATCTCGGGCAAGGGACCGGAAAAAACGATCGATGGGCAGGTTTGCGCCCCGTTTTTTTTCCGGGGGCATGAGTTGAAGCGAGCCGTCGAGGATAGACAATTCGGTGTTCGGCGGAATTACATAAACACAATTGGGACGTGTCTCAGCCCCATCGCGTATCGCGCATACAGGCATGGTGGTGCTGCGTTGCAGAATCTCGGGCAATACACTCGTGTGCGTCGGGTCCAGATGGGTAACCAGAATGAAGGCCATGCCACTATCAACAGGCATGGCGCGGAAGAACACCTCAAGCGCCTCAAGGCCACCGGCCGAGGAACCAATGGCCACGGTATGAAATTTCGGCTCCGGCGGCGGTTCTGCCACTGGGCCTTCTATCGCTGGCGTGGACGTTTCGCTCACCTTTTTCTCTGGTGGCGTTGCTCCGGTTGTGGCGGTTTTTTTCTTGGATTTGGGCCTTTGTTTTTTGGCTTTGGTTTTATCTTCGGACATAATACTCCAATGGCATGCACGACGGACGAGTTATCAGACATTGTAATGCACTCTCCATACAGTATGCGCCGATTACTTGATATACGCAATAGGGGATAGTTCCAATCGCGAGTGGTCTGATGTGCGCAGTTGGGTGTCGGAGCTGTGCCGGGGACTGCACTGACCTGGAGTACCTGGCGGCAGCGTAAAGCTGTCTTGGTACCAGGGAGGCCGTGGGTAGAGTAGGTGTCTTTTCTGGTCGGGGCCGTCCCCCCGAGGGCCATTCACACTCAGGGGGACGCCAACAAAGCCGGTACAGCCTCACACCCCGAGTAAATCGCATTACCTTCAGCCTATCCACAAGGAGTAGGGGCCTGCCCATACCAAAGGGGATCGTAGGTGCGAAGGCAGTCCCGGGACTGTCATCCGTTACGCCCCAGCGGAACGGGGACTGTACCGTCCGTACGCCGTGATGGTGGGATTGAAAGGCGAACTGAACTTCGACCATACGCACCCATGCCCGCGCTCAAGACGCTTCCAAAACGGATAAATCTATAGCAGCGTTTCCCCAATATCCCCAACAAGTGGAATCTCGTTACAACCTGTTACCACGACATCGCCAACAAAGCCGGTACAGCCTCGCACCCGGAGTAAATCGCCCTACCTTCAGCGTATCCACAAGGTGTAAGTGCCTGCCCATACCAAAGGGGATCGTTGGTGCGGAGGCAGTCCCGGGACTGTCAGCCCCAGGTAAATTTTCCCAATTCCGGCACGGCCTCAACTTTCCCGTCCCGGTCTTGCTATACTGCCTCCATGATGTCTCTGAACCCATTTGGACCCCTTCGCCCCGTGCGCCTTCGCGCTGCTGGCCGCTATCTGCCGTTGTGGCTTGCTCTGTTGGGGACTCTTGTCTCCGGGAGTGCCTTCGGGGCGGAAACAGACCAATTCCTTACGTGGGATATTGAGCTGGCGGATGCGTCGGGTGCCTTCAACGACTACCTCGATCAGGAAATCGCGGTATTTCTTGATCGGGCCAACCGACGGACCCGGCCCTATGGGGACGCGACGGCGCTGACGTTGGCCTTCTATACGCACCTCTTTCAGGGTCTCCACGCCTCTCGGGTACGTCATTGGCTGAAGCACGATGAGGGCGTGGCGCGCTATCCGGACAACAGCTTTTCCGACCTGGCCTATCAACAACAGAGTATCTTCCAAAAACCGGCATTTCCCTTTGTGCTGCCTATGGCGCAGACCATCCGGGTGGGCGATGTCTATTTCGGCATCGACAAGATTGGTCATATGCTGGGTTTTGGTCGTCGCTATCTTCAGATTTACGAACGCCATCGGAACGCCGGGCTGGATGATGCGGCGGCACTGGAAAAGGTAATCGCCTGGGGCATCCATCACGAGGCGGGCCTCGTCGGCAAATTGGTGGATGGCATTTTCTCCCACGCCGATCTCGAGGCCAATTACCAGGGGTTTCGAATGGCCCGTGCCTTTTGTGCGGGGGAGACACCATTGTTTCACAACGTGGAGGGCGTGTGGGTCTATCGGGGCGGCCTCGACATTCGGGATTATATAACGCCTGACTTTGATGAGTCCTATAACCTGAACGACTACGCCCGTTGGCGTTATCGGCGGGTGGCACCGGTTTTCCTGGCGCTTTATGGCGACAATCCGTTGGCACCCAGGGTTCAAAAACGTTTCGCGCGGTACCGGGCCCTCGGAGAACCGAGCCTTTCGAAGCGCCTGATCGATGCCCATTTTGATGGCCGGGTGCCCGATCCCCTTTACGTCCACCTTTTTGAAAAGGAACGCAATGCCAAACGCTGAATCGATGGTTGAAATTGACGGCATTCTTGTCGATGTGCCCGCTCTGATGAAACTGAAGCACTACTGCGACCCCATGCTCTGCCGCAATGGCCGTTACTGCTGTGCCCAGTATGAAATCACCCTGGACAAAAACGATATGAAGCGGGCCGTGGGCCTCATGCCCGATGCGGCGAAATTCGCGCCCGACGTGGGGGAGGGCGGCGAATTTGAAAACCCCTTTGAGAAAGTAGAACCCGGCCGCTGGGCGTTGGATTGTCACAGCGAATCCGGGGCGTGTGCCTTTTCCTTCAAAGACAAAAAGGGCTGTGGCTGGTGCTCCCTCCATGCGGCGGCCCTGGAGCATGACCTCGACCCCTACGAGCAGAAACCGGAAGTCTGCACCCTCTGGCCCCTCGCGTTGTCGGAGGGGGATGACCCGGTTTTGTCGGTACAGGATGACGTCTACTCCTTTCCCTGCGCCTGGAAACGTCGTGGCGCGCCAAAAACGCTCTATCCCGACATTGCCGCCAACGTGCAGGCCATATTCGGCAAGGAATTCCGGGAGAAGCTGGAGCAGGCCATCGCGGCACAATCCTGAGCCAGATCCTGTCCCCATGAAAATCGGGCCTACTCCTTGTGGGGAGTAGGCCCGAACTATTTTATCCAGCTATGGAAGCTGCGTATTACAGGGTCGTGCCCGCGCTCAATGCGCCTGCACCCGTAGCGAATCCACGGTTCACAGGAGCCTTGCCGTCACCAGCGCCGAATTTCAGGAATTCGACGTGACCATCCATGTAGAGCACATTACCACCACCGGGGATGTGATTGTACACCGCCGGGTTGGTTGCAACGCCATCATACATGATGAAGATGTCGGACTGGGCCTTTGACGAAGCAGCTGCGTTATTGATGTCGGTAATCAGAAAGCGCTCGATACCTTCACGAAGGCGAAGAATCTTGTCTCCACCGGCGGTTCCTACATTGGGAAATGGATAGGCGCTTGTGCTCACGTCGTTGTCGATCACATCAATCATCGCCTGGGTATTTGGGTAGGCTGCCGTTGCCGCCAGCGCCTGGCTCAGGAATGCTGCATTGAAGGCATCATACTGAAGGGGAGCGATCGCGGTGGGATCAACCTGCTCACTGGGGCCGAGGATGGGGTTCAAGATACTGGCCGTAATTGCCATGGTACCTTGGGGGTCATCCTGCTCCATCCTATCCATAATGAAGCCGGTGTACTGGTAGCTTTCGTCAATACTACGGGCGCAGTCACCGCCACGGTTGGCAAAATAGCCAAAGCATTCCACGCCATCTGCAGCGGGATTGCCCGTGGAGTCATAGTGGATGCTGAGATCGAAGGAGCTTGCGCCCGGATCGGAGGGGCACACAACGAGGTTGGGATCGGTCAGGTATTCCGGGTAGATGAGGGGTACGGAAGGACCAACGTCCAACGCGGGTCCAGGGCCCTCGGAGCCCATGGAAGGGGGGGAGATGTCGAAAAAGTGAATCTGAATATAGGGATACTTTTCGCCTTCGGATTCGTTGGCAAACATCTTGTAGACAATGGCCCATTGCTTCAAGTTATTTACGCAGCTGGCACGACGGGCCGCTTCACGGGCACGTGCCAACGCTGGCAGAAGGATGGCTGCGAGAATACCGATGATTGCAATAACCACCAATAACTCAATCAAGGTAAAACCACGTTTTTGCTTCATGAATGATTCCTTCGTTTTAGATAGAAAAAAATTAAGAAAATAAAATGACTCTCAACTACGCCCTCGATGGCGCAAACTACGCCAAGCCCTCCATGCTTCGACGCTGACTTAACTACACAGGAGTTTTGATAAATCACTACACTGTTATTCTCCATCTAATTACTGCAAATGTCAACATAAATATTCCCATCCGGACCTTTTGGCGTGTTTACGACGACAGCGCGGGCAGCGGGGCTCTAACAACAAGGTGGCCGCGATCACGTGGACGATAGCGTTGCGCGTTCGATGGCGTAGCGCAGACCACCCCTCATTTCCCGCGCAAATATCTATTTTTTCGCACATGCCCCTTAATGTGTGCTACAAATGCACCCGTCGCGACCATTCATGGCCGGTGCGACGTATTTACGATACCTTCATTTCATTCAGAAAACCGTCAAATTCGGGAGGTGGCACGTCGCTATGGAAAAATTGCTGATCGGGGTGGAAATTGGCGGCACAAAACTGCAAACCGTCCTCGGGACGCCACGTGGAGAGATTCTATCTCGTTATCGTGGCGACGTAGATCCCGCCCGAGGTGCCGAAGGCATCCTGGCGTGGATGGAAACTTCTATCACGGATACCTTGGCCGATTGTCCGGCGGGAAAACAGGTGGCGGGCATTGGGGTGGGTTTTGGCGGGCCGGTGGAATCCGCCACCGGCCGTATCCTCACGTCACACCAGGTAGATGGCTGGGATGGCGTTCTTCTGCGCAATTGGATAGAAACCCGCTTTTCCCTGCCAACCATCGTCGCCAATGATTCCAACGCCGCCGGCTGGGCTGAATATTGCCTTGGCGCAGGCCAAGGCACCCAAAACTTTGTCTATTGTAATATTGGCAGCGGTATCGGTGGGGCGCTGGTTGTGAATGGCGACCTTTACGATGGACAAGGCTTTGGTGCTTGTGAAATTGGTCACACCTATGTGCCCGACTGGACCGCTGAGCGTCCGGGGGCCATGGACAAGCTGGAAAATCTGTGCTCCGGCTGGTCAATCACCCGGCGAATACGTGGCTGGTCCAACGTGGCTGCCAAATCACCACTGGCTCAACTTTGTAACAATACGCCCGCCACACTCACCTGTCCCATGCTTGCCGAAGCCGCCCGGCAGGGAGATCCGGTGGCGCTTGGCGAGGTTCATGCGGTAGCCGCAGCCATCGGAACGGCCCTGACCAACGTGGCGACGCTGCTCCATCCCGAGCGTATTGCCCTCGGGGGCGGCGTAGCGCTTATGGGGGATGTCCTCCTGGACGCCATCGCTACGCACATTGACCAAACTATATTCGGTGCCTATCGGGGGCATTATCAACTGGTTTCCTGCGCGCTGGAGGAAGATGTGGTGACTACGGGAGCGCTCCTGTTGATTGATACACACACAAATTCCTGATCGCCTTTTAGCAGGTAACAGAATTGCGAAACCCAAAATTAGTGGTTATGCTTGCGCAGGGATAAAGTTAGCGCATATACTTAGAATCCCCAACGTAGAAAATCAGCGAGGATTCCAATGCCGGTCGAAGAAGTACTTGCCTCTCTCAATAGTTTTTTTGTCGCCATGTCCCTATTATTCGGGTTACTGGTGGGCAGTTTCTGCAATGTTTGCGCGGGACGTTGGCCCCATGGCGAATCGGTGATAACTCCCCGATCACGTTGTCCCAAGTGCATGAATGCCATCGCCTGGTATGACAATATCCCCCTGCTGAGCTGGCTCATTCTCGGAGCCAAGTGTCGGCATTGCAAATCACCCATCTCCTGGCAGTACCCCCTGGTGGAAGCGCTGACCGGCGTACTGTTTGTGGTTGTTTACCTCCGATTCGGAATGACCCTGGCCACGCCCGTCTATATGATGCTGGCCGCGGCCATGGTGGTCGTGACTTTTCAGGATCTGGCCGATTGGACCATCCCCGACGAGATTACCTTGACCGGGCTGCCCATCGGACTGGCCATATCCGTGGTCGCTTTGGTAATGGGGGACACGTCCCTACTGGTTACCCACCCCTTTGACGCCTTAGCAGGTATCGTACTCGGATTTTCAGTCCTTTTCGCGCTTGACCGCATTACCGTGCTGATCCTCAAGAAACCGGGGATGGGCTTTGGTGATGTAAAACTACTTGCCATGCTCGGTGCCTTTATCGGCTGGCAGGGCGTATTGGGAACGCTCATGCTGGCCTCTGTCGTGGGTAGCACGGTGGGCATGGCGGTCCTGTTTTATTTTAAGATGAAGGGAAGTTCTGACGCGACTACGCCTGCACTTGCGGATGGTGACGTCGGGTCAGAGGCAGCGGCCCCGGTGCAAAACACCACGGCGCCAAGTGACGCTGACGAAGACGACGACGGCATTTCCCTGGACCATCGCTATCTTCCCTTCGGGCCCTATCTCGCCTTTGGCGGTCTGGTGTATGTCCTGGTAGGACCACAGGCCCTGGCTTGGTATCTGGCGGGATTCGTCCCATCAGGATACTGACCCACGCATTTCTGAATGATAGATCGGGTCGCGAAGGCGGCCCATGACGTCGTTCGGCCACGGAAGGAAACCCGATGAGACCGGCACTCTTACGATTTCACGAGGCCTATTTTGAACGTCTCTGGGGAGGCACGCTGCTCCACGACGAACTCCACAAGTCCACGCCGGAAAATAAGCCCATCGGCGAGGCCTGGCTGATTGCCGATCACGCATCACAGGTGAGCACGGTCTCCAGCGGTCCGTGGGCAGGCCGATCGCTCCACGACATCATGCGGGAAGAAACCGGTTACCTCCTGGGGACGGAAGCGAAGCCAACGATTCATGGCCAATTCCCCTTGCTGTTGAAAATCCTCGATGCCGCAGATGTCCTTTCCGTGCAGGTTCATCCCGATGACACGGCCGCCCTTGCACTCGGCGAACCCGACGTAGGCAAGACAGAAATGTGGCACGTTCTTTCCTCCCGGGAAGGCAGCGAGCTCATTTGTGGCCTCCACCCCGATGTTACCCCGGATTCCTTCGCCGCGGCTATCGAAAATGGCACGGTGCAGCAACTCATGCGCAGCTTTCCGGCGCCTCCCGGCACCTCGACCTTTGTTTCCGCGGGTACCGTGCACGCCATTGGCGCCGGTATCCTTCTCGCGGAAATCCAGCAGAACAGCGACCTTACCTATCGTATATACGATTGGGATCGACGCGATTCCGCAGGCAATGCGCGGGAGCTTCATCTGGAAAAGGCACTAAAGGTTACCGATTTCGATAGTCACCATGGTGGGCCGGCCTCACCCTTGGCCTATGACGAAAATGGAGTAACCGTTCAGGTACTCGGTGCCTGCCCCTATTTTGCCACCCAACTTATCAACCGGCCCGGCGGGTGGACACGTAAGACCCACGGTCGCTCGTTCCATTTACTTCTTGCCCGCGACGAAGCGGCCACGGTTAGCGCAGGCGGGGAACGGGAGACCCTGGCCCGTGGCGAGGTGTTGTTGGTGCCTGCGGGTGTACCGGAATATCGCGTAGACAGTGGGGGGGCCGTTTTGGCCTTTTTTGTTCCAAACGTAGCCCTGGACATCATCGGCCCCCTTCGTGAGGGTGGAAATGAAGATAGCGCGATCCGCACCCTTGGTGTTACAGTAGATGAACAGAGTCTGGCGAGAGGATAAGGCTATGCAGCCATCAAATCAGGAAAATCTGTTCCGATTTGGTTCACTTCATGTGAATTGTCGCTGGAAAACCCACGTATTGTGTGTAATCTTAAATGAGAATAGCAAAATACAAAGCGAGGTATGGCAATGCGTCAACTAAGTGATGCAGCGCTGGTACTTCGATGTATCGAAGGCGACACCGATGCCTACGGTGAAGTGGTGCGACGTTATCAATCGGCTGTCTATGCGACAGCTCACTATTATGTAGGTCGGTATGGTGTGGCGGAAGACGTGTCCCAGGAAGCGTTCTGGGCCGGTTATCGAAGCTTACGAAGGCTCCGTGATCCCAATAGACTGGGTGCCTGGTTGAAAGAAATAACAACCAGGACGGCCGCCAACTGGCTCCGTAGAAATCGGTCGCGTTTGATGGCGGAAACGCCGTTGCCCCATCGTCGGACGATATCCATAGAAGATGCGCGAAAGGGACCCGATGCACAACTGCAACGGGAAGATTTGTACGCTCGACTGAGTCGTGCCATCGATACCCTCCCCGAACGCTACCGGCTTCCGGTTATGCTGCGTTATTTGCAGGAATTAAGTTACGACGAAATTAGTGCGTTCACGGGGGAGTCCCGAGACGAAATCAGAGGTATATTGCATCGCGCCGGCAGGCAACTCCGAGACGTGTTGTGCAATGACGACAATGAAGAAGGACAGGCTGCGTGGCCACATGTTCACAAGTAGATAGTTTTTTCCAGGCCCACCTGGATGGGGAATTAGACCCATCTGAAGCGGTCATCCTGGAAGAGCATCTCCGTGGCTGTGGTCGTTGTCGTGCTGAAGTATCCTCCCTGAATACGCTCCACCATGAATTTGTGGGTGCCTGCCGTATGCACCGTCTTCGAGGTACGCTTGAAGCGGATGTTCTGGCCCACTTGCCGGATATGGATCCCGCACTGGAGCATGGATCCCACCCCACCGATCCCGGCGTGAAGGCCGTTCGATTCAGTTACCGCCTGCCCGTGTCCCTCGTGGCACTTGCGGCCATGCTCCTGATTGGTGTCATGGGGGTGGCCTTGCTTCCTAAGACAGAACCCGCCATCGCAGACGATGCCATTGGCATGGTGGTGTACATGTCCGGGGCGGGAGCCGTCCAGAAAGATCCGGAGACTTCGCGCATTACGCCAATTGAACTCACGTCGTTGGTGAAGCGTAGAGACGATGTGGAGACCCTTGGCGATACCAAAATCGCCATCGCGCTCGCCCAGGGCAGCACCATTAAGATTGCTCCCCATTCCCTGGTCACCATTGAAGACAGCCGAACCGTTTACGTTGAGCGGGGTATGGCCTACTTTGATGTAGAGCGTGGCCAGCGTCATTTCTACGTAACCACACCCACGGGCGAGATTCTGGTCTACGGAACAAGCTTCGTCGTGAGCGTCACACCCGATTCCACGACCGTGGCCGTTTATGAAGGCAACATTCTCGCCAGCACTCCGGAAGGCATGACGGCCGTCACTCACGGGAAGCACTCCATTCTTCGCCGTGGCCAGCTACCGACGCCCCCTGAAGATACGACAGATGAGTCGTTGATTTCCTGGTGTGCCTCCATGATACCGGATAAAGAGGCCCTCGCACTTTTTTATCAAACGATTGGTGTCCAATCCCTTTCTACCATAGCCGTACCTGCGGAAGCTGTCTATGCCGTCAGAAATCTGCGGGGTCGTGAAGTCGTGGGCATACAGATCGACTGGAACTTCGATGGCTCCCCCGACAGTCACTGTGGATACTTTCTTCAGGTGACAGATAGCACGGACAACCTTTTGTTCCTGGATACTATCCACGGCAACATTTTCGACCAGTCAGAAGTCGAAGAGCTCATCCTCACCCCAAAAGATGGCCCTATTTCCGGGGTGGACGTCATTCACGTCCGACTTATCCCGGATTTCGATACCGGTTCTATCGAAAGCACAATCCGGGTCAAAGCTGTCGTTCGCTAGCGCCCCGCGCTTCCCGAAGTCCCTTACCCCCCCTTACTCCGTCACTTCGATACCATCTCCGTACGCAAAATTGCGTTGTGTGAATTTATTTTTAGGCATGCTTCAAAATTGGTTGCGCACCAACTAAATTGAATGGTATAGTCCCTGTATACGATGAGTCAAACCATGCCTGCGGGTGTGACGTCACGTAACCGAAAGGACTGCCTGCCATGTTCTTGAAACGATGCGCTTCTGTCTTAAGTGCAATTTCACTCTCCCTACTCGGACTCGCGGGGTGTACCGTACAAGAGCCGGGTGACCTGTCCGCCAGCACACACGAAGGCCCCTTGAAAGTCACCTGCACCATTGGCATGATCGCCGATGTTGCGGCGGCCATTGGGGGGGACCACGTTGTCGTCACTGGCCTGATGGGACCCGGGGTTGATCCGCACCTCTACAAGGCAACTCAGGGTGATCTGGCCCGGCTCAAAGACGCCGATCTCATTCTCTACCATGGTCTCCATCTCGAGGGGCGGATGGCCGACGTGCTGGTCAAGCTGGCCCGGCTGGTGCCCACCTTCCAGGTAACAGACACCATTGATCATAGCCTCCTTCGGGAACCACCGGAATTTGCGGGCAACTATGATCCCCATGTCTGGTTTGATGTCTCCATGTGGCGGACCGCCGCCGAGCGAATCCATGTTATTCTGGTGGAAGCCATGCCCCTCCATAAAGTGGAATTGGATAAGCGCGCAGCCGCATACCTAAGTGAAATGGATGCCCTCCATGCCTATGCCAAAGAACGACTTTCCCAGATCCCCGAAGAAAATCGGGTCCTGGTTACGGCCCACGACGCCTTTGGGTATTTCGGGCGGGCCTATGGTCTGGAAGTACTCGGCATCCAGGGCATCAGCACCTCGTCGGAATATGGACTTCAGGATTTGAACACCCTCTTAAACACACTGGTTGAACGAAAAATTAAAGCCGTGTTCGTAGAGACTTCCGTATCCCATCGCTCTATTGAGGCACTCATCGAAGGGGCCCGATCGAGTGGTCACGAAGTGAAGCTGGGGGGGGAGTTGTACTCCGATGCCATGGGGGCTGCCGACTCACCTGAGGGCACCTATCTGGGCATGGTGCGGCACAATGTGGACACGATTGCGGAGGCCTTGGAAAAATGACAGCATCTCCCGTGAAACCGGTACCCATTGAGGTACACGACCTGACGGTGGCCTACCAGCATCGCCCCGTCCTCTGGGACATCGATCTAAGCTTTCCAGAAGGCGAATTAATAGGCATCGTCGGGCCCAATGGCGCAGGAAAGAGCACCCTTATCAAGGCAATCATGGGGCTGATTCCCTTGGCATCGGGCCATGTGAAGGTCTATGGACAGACCTCCCGCCATGCCCTTCGTGCCGTGGCCTATGTTCCCCAACGGGAGTCGGTGGATTGGGACTTCCCCACAACGGCCCTCGACGTGGTGCTCATGGGACGGTATGGACAGCTTTCTCTGTTTGGCCGACCGAAGAAGAAGGACCGTGAAATTGCCCTGCAAAGTTTAGAGAAAGTGGGGATGGCCGAATTTTCCAATCGCCAGATTAGTCAGCTTTCGGGCGGACAGCAGCAACGGGTATTCCTCGCACGGGCACTGGCCCAACAGACTCGAATTTACCTGATGGATGAACCCTTCGCAGGCGTCGACGCGGCCACGGAGAAGACTATCGTCACGATACTCCGGGAGTTGCGGGAGGAGGGGAGCACCGTCATTGTTGTTCATCATGATTTGCACAGCGTGCCTGACTATTTTGACCATGTACTGTTGCTCAACCTTCGTACGGTTGCCTTTGGACCGGTAGAAACAACCTTTACCGCAGAAAACCTCAACGCCACCTATGGGGGCCGCCTTCATCTCTTGAGCGAAGTGACCGAACGACTTCGTCAACGGGAATGGACCGCACGATGAACGGGCCATTTCGAAAGCCCGCTCCCTTGGTTTGGTGTTCATAATGGCGACGGACGCAACATCAGCGGCACTGCCACCCTGGCTTGAATTCTTTACCTTCCCAAGCGTGAATGTGGTTCACGTCCTGCTGGGCTGTGTAATTCTCGGTATCAGCGCCGGTCTCCTGGGTTGCTTCGCCTTTCTTCGAAAGCGTTCGCTGCTGGGCGATGCCCTGTCCCATGCGGCCCTGCCGGGCGTATGTGTGGCCTTCATGCTCACCGGGACCAAGAATCCGGTGATCATTCTGTCCGGCGCTGTGGTTTCCTGTTGGCTTGGCGCCCTATCTATTGAATGGATCGTTAAATACACCCGCTGTAAAGAAGACAGTGCCCTGGGCATGGTTCTATCCGTGTTCTTCGGCCTTGGAATACTGCTGCTGACCCATATCCAGAAATCCGGTCACGCCGCCCAATCTGGCCTGGATAAGTTTCTTTTTGGTCAGGCCGCCTCCCTCGTAGAGCGGGATTTATATATTCTGGGCGGCATGGGTATCTTGCTTTGTCTCATTGTGGTGATCGCGTTCAAGGAATTTAAAATCGTCTCCTTTGACCCCGACTTTGCTCGCGCGATCGGGCTACCGGTGCGGCTGGTCGAATTTACCTTGGCCACCCTGATTGTATTGGCCGTCTGTATTGGCCTGCAGGCCGTTGGGGTGGTACTCATGGCGGCCATGCTGGTTACGCCCGCCGCCGCAGCCCGATTCTGGACCGATAGTTTGTCGCGGATGCTGTGGCTGGCTACCCTGTTTGGTGGCCTCAGTGGCGCCATTGGTGCCTACGTCAGTTATCTCAGCGTCAAGATGCCTACCGGGCCCTGGATGGTCGTTGCGGTGACCAGCATCTTTATCGTCTCGTTTCTGTTTGCGCCACAGCGGGGGGCCGTCGCGCGGATCAATCGTAACCACCGCTTCAGTCAGAAAACCGCCAAAGAAAACATCCTTCGCACCATGTATAAATTTGGTGAACAGAGCAAGGACTGGAGCAACGCAGTCTCCCTGAGTGAGTTGCTCCAGCACCGGGAGATGTCTCCCGCCAAGTTGCGACGCACGGTTCGGCGGCTTTTCGCGCTGGGATTTGTAGCCGAACCCAATCACGGACTATTTTCTCTGACCCTGGCGGGGCGGGAAGAAGCAGAGCGTGTAACCCGACTCCACCGATTGTGGGAGCTCTATCTCATGAAGAAACTCGAAATCGCCCCGGATCACGTCCATGACGACGCCGA
>CAXBPH010000119.1:0-19828 GCA_963977445.1 uncultured bacterium
CCGACACAACGTAAACTCAAGTCCACCGAAACACCCCGTCCCGTGAAGCGCGCCGAGGTCCTACGCCCACAACAATCCCGCGCTTTGGCCGCCTTCGAGGTCCGGTGCGCGGGCCTGTCCCATTTCTTTCCCACTTTAGCCAAATAAAATGCGTTCCTAACGGCTCCCATATAGGGAGACGCTACACTTCAAATCAGCAGAGTCAGATGCATTCCCTCGAGATGACGGACGGGCATGGAAAATTTAACCCGCTCCTAACCAATTTCATACATCTTGCGGGTATGCTGACGATGACCAAGATAGAGAAAAACGAAAACACGACGGGGCCAGCTGAATAGCATCGCGAGGACGCGACTATGGGCCCCAGAAAGGAATACCCAATGAAACATGGATTTCTCATCGATATGGATGGCGTAATCTACCGCGGCAACGAAATGATCCAGGGGGCCGTTGAATTCGTCGCTGCCCTCCGTGCCCGCAAAATCCCCTTCCTCTTCCTCACCAACAACAGTCAACGCACCCGTCGCGATATGGCCATCAAACTGCGCCGCCGCGACTTCGACGTAGATGAAAAGCACATCTTCACCTGCGGTATGGCCACGGCACAGTTTCTCGCCCAACAGAAACCCCACGGCACTGCCTTCGTCATTGGAGAAGGTGGACTACTCAACGCCCTCCACGATCACGGCTATGCCGTCGTCGATCACGACCCGGATTATGTCGTCGTGGGTGAGGGACGTACCCTCAACCTCGACCTCGTCGAACAGGCCGTGAACTACATCCAGGGTGGTGCCAAACTCATCGCCACCAATCTGGACATGAGCTGTCCCACACCCACCGGCATCCGCCCGGGCTGTGGTGCGACGGTGGCCATGTTGGAAGCCGCCACGGGCGTAAAAGCCTTCAGTGTGGGCAAGCCCAGCTCTATCATGATGCGCGCCGCCCGAAAAGAACTCGGACTCAGCGCCGGCGAAACCACCATGATCGGCGACACCATGGAGACCGACATCCTCGGCGGTGTCAACATGGGCTACCGCACCATCCTCGTGCTCTCTGGCGGCACCAGCCGGGAAGACCTCAAGCACTTCGGCTACAAGCCCGACCTGGTCGTCAATTCCATCGCCGACCTCTACAACCAGGACTTCCTCCAGGAAAGCGTCAACGGCAATTTTGCGCTGACCGCGTAGTCCTCACGTACCAAAAAACAAGCGCCCCACCGACGCCGTGTTTCACGACGTCGGTAGGGCGTATTTTATGTATCAAGATTCCCACCGTCCTCAACATCCAATTCTAAATTCCGTATTCTAAATTCTAAATTCTAATTCCCCGTCACCCACTTCACCGCCGCTTCCCGTGCCCCATCCACATCGTCCCCCTCATAAAACCACACCCGACCCTTCACGGAATGCCGTTCTCCCGGTGCCGCATCGGGAAACTTCGGATCGGCGTGGGCACAGGGACATCCCTTGTTGCCCCAGCACCGGTCGATGTCCTGGAAGGCAATCAAGATTGCCCGCGTACCATCTTCACTACGCACCACCGTCACGGGCTGTTCAAAAGTTTTGTTGTCGTTCGTCTGTGCGGCAAAACCGGGCATCTCTTTCAACATGATGCACACCTGGGCCCGAAGTCCGGTGAGGGTTTCCGCCGTCCCATTTTTCAACCACAAGTCCACATCCACCACCATCTCCCCCGGTGTCACCTCCGCTCCAAAGGAAATCTTGTTGGGCAATTCACGGGAAAACGTCAGCCCCCTATCTTTCCGCGTCCAGTCTATATTCTCAATGCGTACATTCTGCAAATCCCAGAAGGTTGGAATATGGGTATGGGCCAGATAAATCAGGTCGCCTTCCCGCCAGACCGCTTCGGGCACATCGAGCACCACATAGCCGCCATCCGCCCAGGGTGAAAAAATACTCGCCTTCGTCCCACGTTGTGGCGCAATGGCACCCTCCAGAAAACCAATACGGGGATGGCGTCCGCCGGGATAGGGCAACACGCGTAAGGTCGATGAGGCTTCGGGTTGCGCGAATCGTACCGCACCCACAATCTCTGTAACCGTCTGCACATCCCAGCCCGTGACCTGCGCCACTTCTTCCAGCGAATAGCCGTGAAAAATCAGCATATTCTCCAGCCAGAAACCCAGGTCCGCCCGTGTGGCCGCCACTTCGGGCGCAAGCGCCAACTTCCCTTCCTTCGGCAAGGAGTAGTGCTCGGCGGGCATGCCCTTGGCCTCTGGATTGGCCGCCGCCAGGGGCAATAGGTCCCGCATGGCAATCACGTTGAAGCCCTCGGCCTTCAGGTAGTCCATATACTCGATGAAGCGCTCTGGCGGCGTGTGCACCCAGGGATGGGTGATATCGGGCACACCATGGAACTGAACTATCACCGGCTCACCGGGCTTGCCACTGTTCACTAGGGTCTTGAAATGCTCCAGCGTCCAATCGGGATACCCATCGCCCGTCGTGGGGATGAGCAAGGGATGATGACGGGCCGGCTCATAGCGCGGTCCGATTTCGATGCGGCCATAGGGCATTTCAGGCTGCATACCCCGCCGTGCGAGTTTATACCCCGCCGCCTCCAGGACCGCCACGCCTTCGATGCTGAAATTATTGCCCGGCCAGGCAAAGGAAATGGGCTTGGGCACGCCCACCTTCCGCAACGCATACTCCACCAGGGCGAGCTCCCCTTCCAGCAAGGCCGCCGACTTGGGACTGTTCACCCCGAGGTGGGTCCACGTATGGTTTCCGATTTCGAAGCCCATCTCGTGGATCGTCGCCACCTCTTCCCACGTCAGGAAATGTTCCGGGTCATTCATCCACAACTGGGAAATAAAGAAGGTCCCCCCGAATCCCCGCTCTTTCAACGCGGGGGCCACAAAGGTCACATGAGATTTCACCGAATCGTCAAAGGTCAGCACCACCGTTTTCTCCGGCAACTCCGCGGACGAAGAAATCCCACAAATCACGACAAACAACAATCCCAGAAACCCACGCATACATAGAACCTTTCTGAATGGCTAAGCAATACGAGCAAAGATGAACGCTTTCGATTACACGCCGCTGCTCCTGAGTAGGATACTACATGTCAGCGAAGACAACTACCCCGGATCTCTTCTTCATTTCATCTTTCGTGTCCTTCGTGTCCTTCGTGGTGAAAAAACGCACCATGTCACACCACCAAGGTCCATAGGGTTTCATTTAAATATCGCTGAACTTCATGGCGCGATAGATCCGTTTCTACCACGAAGGACACGAAGAGCACGAAGGAAGAAAGAGAAGGTAACTGAGGGCGGGGACCAACAGGGGGTTGAAGATGCCAGGCCGTCCAGAATAAAGAAGACGGGAATGCATACCATCACGACGAGGAAATATCCCAATATCATGCCTGCCAATGCGACCACCAACAGAAGGAGATTGAAAACAATTCGATAACGAAAGAGGGGCGGCACCACGTACTGGGCCAGCAAACGTTCAATTTCCTTCGCCTTTTCTGCCCCCGCCGCCGAATAATATACATTGCCGCCCTTGCTGGACAAGGTTACATCGATGGCCTCAGACACAAACTGCACCCGGCCTATGGGGACCGGGTGCAGCGTTAATAAGGCATCTAAAGAATCAAAGCATCCATCGAAATGGTGAATCCGCCATTCCCCCACCTCCGAGAGCCGACGGGCCACCAGGATCAATTCGTCCACATCCATCACCAGCGGACCGTAGCGAAATTCGCCGTCTTTTTCCATCGTCCCCGCTCCGACTCAAGCCACGCCGATTACTCGCATCAATAGCCGTCAACTATCAACTGTCTATTACTTAAAGGGTCGCGAAAACTTCCCGCGCCGCTTCCAAAGTCCTGTCAATTTCGGTCTGCTCATGGGACCCACTCATAAAGCTGGCCTCAAACTGGGACGGGGCAAAATACACGCCACGCTCCAACATACCCCAGAAAAACTTCCCGTACCGTTCCGTATTTGACGCGGTCGCTTCGGCATAATTCCGCACGGGTCCGTCGTGGAAAAACATGCACGCCATGGTGCCCACCTGGGTCTGATAAACCGGTACGCCCGCTTCTTTGGCAATAGCCCCGAGGCCTTCGCACAGGGTCGTCATCTTTTTTTCGATGCTCTCGAAAACGCCCGGCTTTTCCAGCGCGCCCAAGGCCGCCAGCCCGGCCGCGGTCGCCAGAGGATTGCCGGACAAGGTGCCCGCCTGGTAGACGGGGCCCACAGGTGACAGATGGTCCATAATCTCCGCCGGGCCGCCATAGGCACCCACCGGCAAACCGCCACCGATGACCTTACCCAGCGTGACCAGATCGGGCGTGATGCCGTAGCGCTCCTGCGCACCACCGAGGGCCACGCGGAAGCCTGTCATGACTTCGTCAAAAATCAGCAGCGCACCGTGGGCTTTGGTAATCTTCTGAAGACCGCCAAGGAAACCTTCCTCCGGCGGAATCACGCCCATGTTACCCGCGACGGGCTCAATGATGACACAGGCAATTTTGTCGCCGTGGGCCGCAAAGACCTGCTCCATGGCACCCAAATCATTGAAGGGCACCGTGAGGGTTGTCGCCGCCGTGCCCTCCGGAATTCCGGGACTCGTGGGCACGCCCAGGGTCGTCAGGCCACTCCCTGCCTTCACCAACAGGCTGTCCACATGGCCGTGGTAGCAGCCCTCTACCTTCACCACCAGATCACGCCCCGTATAGCCCCGGGCAAGGCGTATCGCACTCATGGTGGCTTCCGTGCCGCTGTTCACCAGCCGCACTTTCTCCAGACAGGGCACCAGGTCAACCAGTTTCTCTGCCAGCAGAATCTCCGCCTCCGTGGGAATGCCAAAGCTCGCTCCACGAGACAGGGCTTCCCGCACGGCCGTCTCGACGTAGGGATCGCAATGGCCCAGGATGAGGGGGCCCCAGGAAAGGACGTAGTCGATCATCTCGTTGCCGTCTACATCCGTTATGATGGGCCCGTCACCTGAGTGAACGAAAAAAGGATTGCCACCCACGCCATTAAAGGCACGGACGGGACTGTTTACACCGCCCACAAGGGTCTTGTTCGCCGTCTCAAACAGTCTCTTCGACTTTTCCATCTCCATAATCTCACTACGTCCTTCTATGGCAAGGTTCCTTACGGAACCGTTCGTTTATGTCAGCATACCGCCCCATTGTAGCAAGCCCCGGCATCAACACGGAAAGTACCGACGCTATACACAGATTATTTGCGTTATTTGGCTTCCGCGTAGGCGGGAACTTGTTCAAGAAGCTCCACCACATCGGCCCCCGGCAGGACCACACAAGCCATGTTGGACGTGTAGCCCGAGGTATAGCCCATGCCTGAATTTCCGCTGATCTTCAGCATGCGCGTCAAATTAATACCCAGACACACGCCCGATTCGGTGAAAATCGGCATGCCCATACCCGGATATTCACCAACGATGTAATGGGCCCGGGGCTTTTCCACAATCCCCTGGATCCGCATCTCCCCCACCGTGGGCAGACGATTGGCGACCTGCCCCATGCGCCCCAGCAGGTAAACCGGGTCAAAAAGGGCCACTGTCGGTGCGGCCGTAAGATCTACATGGGCCCACATCGCTTCTGGCTTCTTCACCGGACGCAAGAAGGCCAAATCCAGGTCTGAATCACGCAACACGATTTCTGCGTCTATTTCCTCTTTGTCCCGCAGCACCTTCAGGGCAGTCACTTCGGTCTTTGTCTCGAAGCCTTCGTCATCGCCGGCTTCATCAAAAAACATGGATTCCATCAAGGAGCCCGGATCCAGCTGCATCAGGGAGGTCACCATGAGGCCCTCCGACGAAATGACCGTGGCATGAATCTCTTGGGTATACTCACTGACCTCGGAGCCATATTCGGCCATGGACATGGTCTCTTTTATCGCCATCTTCACCGTCACCACCGCCTCCCCATGCTCGGCCACAATGCCCCGCATGATCTCAGCCTTCCCATCCGCCACGACAACCTGGCTGAAGGCCATCATCACCCCAAACACGGCTACCAAACGCACAACCATCATACCGCTCCTTCGGCCTCGCTCATTGGCGTTTTCCGGCCTGATTTCTTCACTCCCACACGGACAGGTCGCAACACACGTTCCTGGCCTGCACGGTTTCCCGCCATGGTAGCACGAACGACACACGGGGCACAGACAAATGACGAGCAGCTAGGGCAATCGCATTGAAACGACTGCTGTAGATCTCCTTTCCCTTTTGCCGAATAAGATAGACGCCGGGGTGCCACCCGATCCGGTATTCCCGGTCGACGATCCGCCGCAGGAGGGTTCGGGTGCCTTGGGCCTCGATTGCTGGGTGCTGATGGACCACTTGGCGGTGCCCTTGTTTCATTGTGGGGATTGCTCTGAACAAAGCTACGGTGTCATCCACTTTTTTCTGACATCAACGTGGGTCAAGGCACCCGAACCCGCTTTTTTACGTCTACGCCGCAATAAAAGCGGGATCGGGTGGCACTATCGGGTTTGCATCAATGTAATAAATCGACCAGGTGTGCGTACCCGTTTTAGTGCGATGGCCCCGCCACGGAACGGCATGAACGCCCCGGAAACAGCAATACCGTTTGACATGTTCCAGAGCCACCCACTAGACTCCACCGTGCAAATATCCCCTCCGACGGAAGTCACCCAAAGGGGAACGACCCCGTCTGGAAAGGTCACCATGGCAGCCATAAGCATTGTAATTCCGGCCTACAACGAAGCCAACGCCATCGCCGAGACCATACAGGCCGCGGAAACGGCTTTCGCCGAGTCGGGTCACGACTTTGAAATCATCGTCGTCGACGATTGCTCTACCGATGAAACCCGGGCCCGGGCACAAGAAACCAATGCCCGCGTCATCGCCCATCCGACCAACAAAGGCTACGGGAATGCCCTGCTCACGGGTATTCGAAATGCCCGGCACCCCTGGATTGCCATTACCGATGCCGACGGCACCTATCCCATCGATGCGCTCCCTGAAATGCTACAGACCGCGTCGGAACGGGGCTACGACATGTATGTGGGTGCCCGACAAGGAAAGCACTATTACCAGAGCGCCTTCAAAGCCACCTTGCGTGTTTGTTTCCGCATGTTGAGTGAGTTTGTCGTGGGGCAAAACATCCCCGACATCAACAGTGGCCTCCGTATCCTTCGCCGCGACATGGTGCTGCGTTTTGCACCGGCCCTTTCCGGTGGCTTCTCCTTCACCACCAGCATCACCATCATCGCCTTCCAGACCAACCACCACGTCGCCTATTGTCCGGTGGACTATTTCCCCCGCAAGGGAAAAAGCCATGTCCATCTTTTTCGGGATTCCCGTCGGGCCCTTCAAATCATTGTCATGACCATCATCCTCTTCAATCCCATCAAGCTCTTCATGCTCCAGGGCGGTGTCGTGGGCTTGGCGACCGTGGTGGCCCTGTTGCTGCTTTTTCTGTTCCCAGCGAGCTTTCCGGGACTCGTCCTGTTGGGCCTGGGCTTTTGCACCACCAACATCATCCTCGCTATGGGCTTTCTCGCCATTCGCAATCAATTGGGCATTGGTGACGTCGTCGCCCCTGATCGCGGCTATGTGCCCAGGGAAAATGAAGATGAATAGGCCCGCCCCCTGGTATAAGGCCCACTGAATTCATGTGTGGTATCTGCGGCATCGCCCATCCCCATCGGGATCACAAACCCGATAACGACTTGCTCGAGCGGATGACCCAATCCCTCGCCCACCGAGGCCCTGACGAATCGGGCACCGTCCTCACGCCCCATGTCAGTCTGGGTCATCGCCGCCTCTCCGTTATCGACCTCGCAACGGGCCAGCAACCCATGGAAGAACCGGAACGCAATCTCCTCTTGAGCTACAACGGTGAGATCTACAACTTCCGCGACCTCCGCAAGGAGTTAATCGCAGAAGGCATCCCGTTTCGGACCGATTCCGACACGGAAGTGCTCCTCCTCGGGTTTGCCCACTGGGGTATGGCACGCCTCCTCCAGAAAATCGTCGGCATGTATGCCTTCGCCCTCTGGGACGGCCGTGAACATCGGCTCTATCTCGTGCGCGACCGACTTGGCGTTAAGCCCCTCTATTGGTGCACCGATGCGGACGGCACCCTCTATTTTGCCTCCGAACTCCGGGCCCTGCGTCTCACCCCCGCCGTAGAAGACTCGTTGAACGACACCGCCGCCTTCCACTACTTCAATCTCGGCTATGTCGTTGGCCAGGAGGCTATCATCCAGGGCGTACACCAACTGGCCCCCGGCACCTGCCTCACCTGGCAACCGGGCGCGCCACCACGGGTGGAAGACTACTGGAATCTCGCCGAGGTGTGGACCCAGCGCCAGGAAGGAACAAGCCGACCTGAGCAAGAATATTACGAAGAATTTTCCGCCCTGCTTCAGCAAACGATTGGAGAGCGCCTCCTCAGCGAAGTGCCCCTCGGCGCCTTTCTCAGTGGCGGACTGGACTCGAGCCTTATCTGCGCTGGCATACGGCAGCAACAGACGTCGCTCAAAACATTCAGCATGGGCTTTGAAGAGCGGAGCTACAGCGAATTGCCCTGGGCCACCCTCGTGGCCAATGACTTGGGCACAGATCATCAAGAAGCCATCGTTGCCTGTGAAGACCCCGACCTCCTCCTGCAAGTTGCAAGTCATCTCGATGAACCTTTCGCAGACACTTCCATACTCCCCACGTGGGTCCTCTGTCGGGAAGCGCGAACGCATCTCACGGTGGCCCTCTCCGGCGATGGCGGTGATGAACTACTCGCGGGCTACACCACCCATGCCGCGGACAAACTCCACGGCGTCGCCCGCCATCTGCCCCGCCCGGCGCTGACGATGGCCAACGCACTCATACAGGGCCTGCCGGACAGCCGGGCCAAGGTCGGCACCCTGTTCAAGCTGAAGCAATTCCTTGCCGGTGCCCACCGCGATGCCTGCGACGCCCACGCGAGTTGGCGCATGCTCCAGTCCCGCGATAACCTCCGTGCCCTGATCTTGCCCGAAGCCTGGGATGACACCTTCGATGCCTTCGCCCCTTTTCGCGAGGTCTACGATCAGGTGCCTCATCTGAACCCGCTGGATCGCATGCTCTATGTGGACTACAAGACCTGGCTCGCCAACGATATTCTCGTAAAGGTAGATCGGGCCAGCATGGCCCACGGCCTCGAAGTGCGCAGCCCCTTCCTGGACCACCGTCTTGTGGAGTTCTGTGCTGGCATGCCACCGGCCCTGAAGCTGCGTGGTTTCCGTGGCAAACACATCATGCGAAAAGTCGCCGAAGGCCACGTGCCCGACGCCGTCATTCGGCGCAAGAAAGCGGGCTTCAACTCCCCCGTGTCCCACTGGATCGCCGGCCCCTGGCGCGACCTGGTCCAAGACACCTTGCTGGGACACGACGCACCCGCACTGCTTCAGAAGGAACGCACACGCGCCCTCATCGATGAACACATGGCAGGCAAACGGGACCACGGCTTCCGACTCTTCGCCCTGCTCATGTTTGCGTTGTGGCAAACAAATGGGACAGCCCCGCGCAACAGTGTCGCAAAGTAGCATAGTCAATCATGACGCGAACACACAGACGTTGTATGGTGGGAAGTCTACGGGCGTGGGCCTGTCCCTGTGGGCCAACGAGGGCGGCTTCCCTACCCCCGCAGGGACATGCCGCCGCACGAAGCATTTCGCGCCACCACAAGGTGTTCCAGCTGGCAACCAAATCATGCCCGCTTTCCAAGTACCGTTTGCGGCGGGACGTCCCATGGGACGGACCGGCGCAACAGTCTCTGAAAACAGCATAGAAAAACGTCGTGCAAGCACACGTACACGACATGGTGGGAAACACCACGGGCGTGGGCCTGTCCCCGTGGGCCGACTCAGACTGCCCTACCCCAGCAGGGACATGCCGCCGCACGAAGCATATCGCGCTACCACAAGGTATTCCAGCTGGCAACCCAAACATGCCCGCTTTCCCAGTATCTGTTGCGGCGGGACGTCCCCTACGCTATCGCCGCGGGCAACCGGAAATACACATTCTCTTCCACCAACTCCCGCTCCGCCACGGTACATGGCTCGCGCTCCTGCAGGAAAGTAATTACGCCCTGCACGTGTTTGTCCGCCACGGAGGCTCCGGAGGTCAACAACAAGCGCTCGACCCCGTCGAGCCATTCTTCCTTGATGAAAGAGGCATCCAGAATCAGGTGGGCAGGCTTCCCCTTGCTCCGGGCAATTTCCGCCAGGCGCGCCGAATTGGCGCTTTCCTGATCACCCACCACCAACACCAGGTCCACTTCCAGGGCGAGGGCATTCACCGCCGCCTGACGGTTGGTCGTGGCGTAGCAGATATCTTCCCGGGGCGGTTGCATGATATTCGGGAACTTCGCCTTCAGGGCATCGATAATCACCTGGCAATCATCCACGCTCAAGGTCGTCTGGGTGATATAGGAAAGATTGTCCGGGTCGACCACCTCCAGTTTGTCCACATCTTCTTTCGTGGTCACCAGGATGATATGCTCTGGGGCCTGACCCATGGTACCGATGGTTTCATCGTGACCTTCTTCCCCGATGAGAACAATGGTGTAGCCTTTTTTCGCAAATCGACGGGCTTCATAGTGCACCTTTTCCACCAAGGGACACGTGGCATCCACCACTTCAAGCTTCAGACGCTTGGCCTGCTCCCAACGTCCCGGGCTTACGCCGTGGGCACTGAACAGCAGATGGGACCCTTCGGGCACATCGTCGAGATCTTTAACGAACACCGCGCCCTGGTCCTGAAGCTCGTTGACCACATGGGCATTGTGCACGATGTTATTCAACACATAGACGGGTGCGCCATAGCGCTCCAGCGCCTGTTCGACACACTTGATGGCCCGTTCTACGCCCGCACAGAATCCGCGGGGCTTGGCTACGATAATATCCATGGTGGAAAAACTCCTGGGATGAGGTCGTGGGGGTGGCCTGACACCGGCTGCCCCGCACGGTTGTAATGAATTACGGCGCTCTCCCCGTATTATAGCGCGATTCACGCTAAAATGGGAGTATACAGGGGATTAATCCTGCCAACACGCGAAACGTTCCCCGAAAAAGACCGACACGGGAGGCGAAAGTGTCCCTCGCCTAAAACGAGGGCACCACCACCTGAGACGGATACAAAAATCCTCCGGCCCAGGAATTTTCCCAGGCCGGAGGGCGATTAATCTATATCAATGGGGGACTTAGCGGCCCATCGTCATGCCGGTGCTGCGCAGGTCGTCGCAGGCCTGGGAAATGCGGGCAGCCATGTTGGCGCGGCCTTTTTTGAGCCAGGCGCGGGGATCATACAACTTCTTGTTGCCCACTTCGCCTTCAACCTTAAGCACAGCGTCGTAGTTGTGGAACATGTGTTCAACAACGGGACGGGTGAAGGCATACTGGGTGTCCGTATCGATGTTCATCTTGATAACGCCGTAGTCGAGCGTTTCGCGAATTTCATCCACACTGGAACCGGAGCCACCATGGAACACCAACCAGAAGCTGGCTTCTTCACCGTACTTGGCAACCACAGCATCCTGACCATTCTTGAGAATGATGGGGGTCAGCTTTACATTACCGGGCTTGTACACGCCGTGGACGTTACCGAAGGTAGCGGCGAACATGTACTTGGCACCCTTGACCTGGTTCAATGCTTCATACACGGCAACCATATCTTCGGGGGTCGTGTAGAGCTTTTCGGCAGGTGTATTTTCGTTGCTTACACCGTCTTCTTCACCACCAACAACGCCCGCTTCCACTTCAAGAATGATTTCATTCTCGTGGCAAAGCTTCAGGACGTCGACGGACAGGTCCATGTTCTCTTTCAAGGGCAGCTCGCTGGCATCCAGCATGTGGCTGTTGAAGAGGTTGGGCTGTCCCGCAGCGCGACGACGGGCCGTCTCGGCGATCAGGGGCTTGAGGAAGGAATCAACCTTGCCGGGCTGGCAGTGGTCGGTGTGCAGCGCGATGTTGATGTCATAGGCAGCAGCAACGCGGTGCGTGTGCTCTGCGAGGGAGATGGCACCCAACACCATGTCATTGAGATTGCCGGAAGCGTGCTGGCCGCCCCCCGTGGAAACCTGAATGATACCGTCACTCTTCGACGCCACGAAGCCTTCGATGGCCGCATTGACCGTATCCGTGGTCGTAATGTTTACGGCGGGATAGGCATACTTTTCTTTTTTGGCCTTGTCTAACATGGCGCAATATTTTTCAAAATCTACGACGGGCATGGTTCCATCTCCTTCTAAGATAGGTAGGTAAGGTGGGGCATCATTCCCACGGCGGGTCATGAGACCGACGCCCGGGATCGTGCAAGGTCACTTCGCGTGCATCCGGCGGAGAGGAGCTCCCTGCTGTCGGCGGGCGATATAGGGGCTAACCCTGTAGTCAACTGGCCCCATCAAAAAACCGCCTATAGCTTACTATAGGCGGTTTGCTTATTTCAATCGGAACATAACGGCCGGGACCACATCAAGGCGTGTTAAGTTGCTCGGAGTAGGTCTTTTCCAACGACGCGATCTCCATATCAAAGGCGCGCTCCAGGATAGTTTTCAGCCCGGCTTCGTCCATGCCACCACCGTGGGTTTCCACCAGGCTGCGAACGTCTTGAATATAACCACTACCGCTGAACACTTCCGCGTTGTCTACAATTTCCTGCTTATAGGCCTGCACCCGAAGGCGGAGCTGGTTGAGACCACGCTCGCGAAGGTTAAACTCCAGGGGAAATTCATCGGTGACTTCTTCGTAGGTGTTCATGGCTTCACGAATGAGGTCAATGGCCTCCGCATGATGACCACGCACCGCCTCTTCCTCCGCCATGGAGCCCAGCTGTTCGGCACGCTCAATGTGTCCCTGATTGGCGGCCATACGGCCGTTCCGCTCCTCAATCAGCTTGGCCACAGCAAGGCGCTCGCCTTCGGCACTCGGGTGCAATGGGTTGATATCCACAGCCTTTTGGAGCGATTCCAGTGCCGCTTCCAATTGTTCATTATCAAGTTCGCGACCTGCCTTGGCCACGTAGTAGTCGGAAATCTTTCCCACTACTTCACGGCGTTCGGGGTCCATCACGAGGGCCTGCTGATATTTCTCTACGGAGCGCTCATAATAGGCCGCGCTGAAGTAGGCATCGCCCACGGCTACCAATGATTCCGCCGTGGGGCTCACCAACTTCTCATAGCGAACTTCTGCCGCATCCATGGCCGCCGTGTTTTTCCGTGCAATGTAATACACCATGGCCCGCTTGGCGTAGTCCCGAAGCTTCGTTTCAGACACCGCGTTACTGCTGCCACCACCCGTAAGCACCGTAAGCCATACATCGGCCACCGCACGGGCGGAACGACTCGAATCTTCGCTGAGCAGGGAACCAGCAACGCCGGCAATCCCAATACCCCCTTCGTATTCCTTTTGGATAATGTCGTTATTCACATTTGCCTCGGCGATGCGGCGGGTGAAGTAATCTACCGGATCGACGAGCTCCCCTTTTCGGATGGAAACTGAAGTCGATTCAATCGCACGCTCCACATCGGTAAAATACAGATTGCGAAAGCTCGAGTCCGCCGTCGTCATGGGTGCCGTGGTCTGTGCCACGAGCTTGCCCAGCGCCCCCATGCGGTAGGCAAAATACTGATCCAGCGTATCACCGCGCGTCGCTTTCAACAGCACAATTTCTGCCTCAATGGCCTGAATCGGCCCGGCGAGCATATCGGGATACAACTCCATGAGCGTGCTCTGCGACTCGCCCGCACCCCGACGTACTGACTCACCCATTTTTGTCAGCGGGATATTGCCTTCTTTAGAAAGGAGGTGCATGGCCGTCGTGCTGATGGCCAATTGGGCCTTCGGGCCCCACGCATAGGATGGCACCACCATGGTGGCCACAATCAGAATAGCTGTCAATCGGTATAACATCAGGATTTCTCCATTACGTTTGAAAATGTCATGGCAGTATCACTTCCGGAACCGCTGAATCAGCCTTGACCGCGATCCAGGGCCTGCTGCAATTGCTTCACCAGAAGATCAACTTCATTTACTCGGCCACCGACCACATTGGCATCGGCCAGCTGAAGGTAGCGCTCTAATTCACGCAGCCCTTCGGAAAGGGCACTGCGACGCACATAGGCCAATCCATGTTCCAGATGGGCTGCCGGATAGTCATTGTCTTCCTGAATCGCCTTTCGGTAGAGCTCTTGAGCACTAACCAAATCCCCCTGAAGGGCCGCAATCTGGCCTTCAAGGGTATAGATGCGGGGTGACGTTCCAAATTTACGGGCCTTGCGCAGGGATTCTTCCGCCCGATCCAACTGATCCCGTTCCGTATACAAAATCCCCATCTGCACTGCAGACTCTTCCGCATAGGGACCACCACCAGATACAAGTCGTTCGAAATCCATCAACGCTTCATCCCCAAGCCCCGATGTCTGAAGACACAAGGCATAGAAGAATCGGGAACTATCGGAAGGTTGCGCCCCCTGAACGGGACGAAGCAGGGGAAGTGCCTTGTCAAAGTTACCCTCGGCCATATAGAGCAAGCCAAGCCGGGTCGCGGCAGCCTTGTCCCCTTCACCCGAAGCCGCCACCGCATCGGCCAACAGCGCGGTCGCCGTTTCCGTTGCGCCTTCCAGACTCGCCAGATAACCCTTCGCGAGTTGGGCGTTGCTATCGGTGGGCAGGGTAGCATCCAGCGACGTCCGGGCACCGTCGTAATCACCACTGAGGGCGCGCACAATGCCGCGATAGGCCACGACGTCTTCGCTACCGCCAGAGAGGGCTTCCAAGGTGTCCAGGCTTTCGCTGCTTGACGCCACATCGCCCGCCGCACCTTCGGCCAACGCAAGCATTTTCACCGCCTGCGCGTTTCCAGGGTGTTCCTCTACCATCCGCTTCAACGCGGCCATCTGTCGAGCCGCACCGGTTGCTTCCGGAAGCTTTCCCGTTGCGAGGACGGTCATGAACGCAAGATCTTCATCTTCAGGGCGGAGCCGCGACGCTGTTTCAAAGGCGGTGGAGGCATCTGGATACTGGCTGGTCTGCCAGTAGAGGCGCCCCAGCATCGCAAAGGCATCCACATCATCCTGCGCGGTATCGGTGTGCTTGCGCAATATATCAATCGCACCCAGGGTATCGCCGTCGCGGGCCTTTACCCGGGCGGCGTGAATTGGATCTTGCAGTAGCAGAAAAGCCAATGCGCCGACCAGACCCACCACGACGATCACCAGACCACCGATGAGCAAGGGGGTCTTGCTGCGGGGCGGGGCGGTGAGCACTTGGGGTTGTTTGTCCGCAACCTGGTGCCCCGTGAGCAGGTTTACCCCGCAACGAACGCACACAATGTCGCCATCCTGAACCTTCGCCCCGCACGACGGACACTGGTCGTCGTTGGAACCATCTATCGGTGGGGGGGGAGGCGCAACGCGCCCCACTTCCACCGGCGATCCGCAATGGGGACAGTTCTCCAGGGACGGGTCGGTCAGTTTTCCACAAATTGAGCAATTTACTTTCGCAGCCACAAAATATCTCCACCAGGTTACATCACACGGACGTACCGTCTCGCAAAATAGACCACACCGATCTGTTATTCATAGTCGGCAGGCAAATCCGCTGCGCAATGTTTACAATGTGTCGCTTCAAGCCTGTTCCAGCCGCCGCACGCAGTGCAACGCCTCCGAAACAACCACGGCACGCTTACCAGGGTAACAAGGGCAATGATACCCACCATGACGATGAGATAGAGCGCTCTAAACACGCCGCAGCACTACCCCATGAGGGGCCAATGATTCGCACCAAATCGTCATAATGGCATTATACACCCGATACCCGATTTGTGAAAGGGAATTGTCAACTGAAACCCCGACAGGGCAGTTGCCACGTTCACGGCAAGCCCTTGCGGTGCAAGCCTGTAGGAAGACCTCAAGAAAGATCTGAATAGAAAGAATTCTACGCTTTGTCTCATGCACGCCCTTTTAAAAGGTTCAAGGGCAAATAGTGTGGACCACCATCTGGGAACGGTGGCTTGGAAAAACTGGTCGTGCCGCGCGATCCCCAAAAGGCGAGTATCAACGAGTCCTGACGGGTTCGTGCGTAGGTCGTCGCGCGGTACGCCCGACATGAATCATGAATAGCGACATAAACCCCTCCCCACTTTTTCCCCAAGAACTTTTTAACATGCAGGGGCTATGTAGAATCAGTGGGGAATTGGTGGATCATGTTACAGGCACGGCGTGCCCGCCTTGAGATACCGGGGAAAAATCGGTTCCTGCGTAGCACCTATCGCCCTTCAGGAAAGAAGAATTCTGCCGAGGCGCCGAAATTTTGTGGGCAAACCATAGGCCCACGACGGCTATACCCACCGTGACGGGACAGAAATCACTGCCCGAAAACGCCCCACTGCGTCAGATGACTAACGCCCTCGGGGGTTGCGCGGTGCCTTGAATCCACCCTTTTTGGGTGCACCGGGCCTGCCAGAATAGCCACCGTGGCCAGCCCCCCCCGAATAGCCACCCGCTTTTCCACGTGCACTACTCTTACCGTATTCCTGGGTCTTCCGCTTCGATTTTCGCTGGACCTGCATGGGCCGATAGCGCCACATCAGCATCAAAATGATCACGAGTAAGACGACTTCAAACTTCCACACCCAAATCGGGTCGTAGGCGGCGCGGTCCCAGAAGTCCACCAGTGGCGTACTCCATGTCGGCGCATCAAGGGGCTTCCCATCCTCGGCGAGAGCCTTCATGGAGGAGCTTTCCTTAAACCACCGCGTCACCCCCACCAACACATGGATCGCCACGTGCATCCCCGTCGCATAAATCGAAAATTCAACCGCATAAAGTATAGGCGGCACCGAATATTTCCGGGTCAGGTAAATAAGCGGTGTGAGGCAAATGGCGATCACGCCATAAATTACCGCGTTTTCCTGCACATTGGCGATTAAGGCTTCCATGGACAAATCACTCCTCTGCTACATACTGTCCGAGTGTACCACAGTCTTCTCAGTGCTGCCAATAGATTACCCATGGGCGACGGAAACACGCTTTTGAAAAAGTGCGCGGATGCGGGGTATTATGGCGAGTGCTGCCTTGGCGGAAACGATTGATGCCCTCTTGCAAAAGCTATCGGCCCCTTCTTCGCCCCGATCCGTTTGGTACAGGTACCGGGCAGCAAGGCAACAAACGTATTTTTTAGCAACCAACAACAAGATTGGCTGGAGGAAGTTAGCGTAATGTCAGAACAACCCAAAGACTCAACATCAAAAGAAAGCCGTCGCAAATTTATTAAGACGGCTGCCGTTGCCGGTGCCACGGTGGCTGCCGCTCAATCGGCCAGCGCAGGAACCGGACTCTACAAATCCATCCTCCCCGCCTCCGTGCTCGGTGCCAATGAAAAAATCCGCACCGGCCATATCGGCATCGGTGGCATGGGCCGCGCCGACCTGCGCTTCGTCATGATGCGCAACGACATGGAGCCCATCGCCCTCTGCGACCTCTACCCCAAAAACCTCAATCTCGCGTTAGAATTCGCCAAGAAGAAGCCCGGCCTCAACCCCACGACCCATCATGATTTCCGTGAAATCATTGAGAACAAAGACGTGGACGCCGTAGTTATCGCCACGCCCGATCACTGGCACTGCCTCTGCACCATGCACGCCGCAGACGCCGGCAAAGCCATTTATTGCGAAAAACCCGCTGCCACCACCATCGCCGAAGGCCATGCCATGGTCGACGCGGTTCGTCGGAACAACGTGGTCTTCCAGGCCGGTAACATGCAGCGCAGCGGCACCCACTTCCAGGAAGCGGTACAGCTCATCCGCGAAGGCTACATCGGTAAAGTGCACCGCGTGCAGACCTGGATTCACGACAAAGAACCCATCGCCGGCATTGGCATGGGCGAAGACGACCAGGCCAAGTGGGAAGAACAGGGATTGGACTGGGACTTCCACCAGGGTTGGACCGAACACCACGCCTTCAACACAAACCGCTGGATCTACAACTTCCGCTGGTTCCTCGACTACTCCGGCGGTAAAGTCACCGATTGGGGCGCGCACCTGCTCGACATCGCCCTCTGGGCCATGGAAGACGAAGACGTGAAGCCCAACCTGCAGCCCAAGTCGGTTGTGGCCAACGGGGGCAAGTGGGTCCTACAGGACAACCGCACCACCCCCGATACCCTCGACATTCTTTATGAATTTGACGACTTCACCATGAGCTTCGAAAACCGCGTCTGGAACCACCACGTACCTGCCGATGCCGACGATCACGGCATCATGTTCCATGGCACCCTGGGCAGCCTCCAGGTTTCCCGTGGCGGCTACCAGATTTGGCCGACGGAGAACAATGTGGCCAAGGGCGAAACCTCCACGGTGGAAGCGAAAAAGGTCGGCCCCTCACCGCTCAACGAGCCCCACTGGGAAAACTTCGCCAACTGTGTACGCAGCGGCGACAACCCCATTTCCACCGTAGAAGTCATCAACAACACGAGCCGCCTTTGCCACCTCGGCACCTGCTCCTACGTGGCCGGTGGTGCCAAGCTCGGCTGGGACGCCGAAAAGCAGGAATTCATCGGCAACGACAAGAAAGCCGTCAAGACTGCCAACAAGTGGGCCAACCGTAAATATAACAACGGCTGGAGCCTCAAGGCACCCTACTACCGCGGATAATCCCACCCCGTAACATAAGACCAAGACCCCATAGAATCCACGCGGCGTCTTCCTCCCGGAAGACGCCGCGTTTTTCTCTATACGCCCGCACCGGCAGGCGTGATCGACCGTCTTTTTCAACGGTCGGTCGTCAATTTCCCTCCACATCCCCAATTCTCCAACTCCACCTCGTCAATAACGATATGGGTGTTTTCCGGCTTTTTGTTGAGCACCCGCTGCAACGTGGCCGTAATTTCTTCCACGATCTGCGCCTTTTGCGCCTTCGTCACACCCGTCTTTGTTATACGCACATTCACATACGGCATTGCCTGTTCTCCTTGTTGTCCCTATTGCCAGAAATGCCCTGTCGCTTGCAAAGGCCAAATACGACACGGCATGCTATGTATTCAATCATCACGCAGCATAAAGGCACCCCATGACCAAACACAACGACACCCTCAGCCGACGGACATTCCTTGCTACCGCCACCGCCACCGGCCTCGCCCTGACGACGGGCAGCCATGCCACGACACGTCGCCGTACCGGACTCATCGGCTATGGGGAATCAGGTGCTGAACTTTTTCGCCAGGCGGCTGACCACACCCTGCCGTTGCACATCACCACCGTGGCCGATAGTGACGCCACCCGTCTTGCCCAACTGCCCCGTGCCATAGCACGGCGTGCCACGTGGGAATCGCTGCTTTCCGACACCGACCTGGACGCCATCATCGTGGCTACTCCGGATCATCTCCACGCGCCTATCGCCCTGGCAGCGCTGGCAGCGGGCAAGCATGTGTACCTGCTGCCGCCCTTCGCCCACGACACCGAAGCGGCCCAGTCCCTCATCCAGGCCGCCCAAAGTGCCCCGGGCACCTTGCATCTTGCACAAGACGCCGGTCTCCGCGACCACTGGAAACAGGCCCTGAAAACTTTCGACGACAGCAACGATCTCCGATGGATTCAAGCCGATATCCCGGTGGGGACAGACCGCCCCGAGCATCATTGGACTCATCGCGCTGCACAAAGTCGTGGTGATGCATCGTGCGCGCTGTTTTCCGCCCTCTACCCCCTGGCCCTTCAACTGGACCTCAAGGCACCCCGGCAGACCACCCTTTTCGGTGGCGTATTCCATACCGACTCACGGGAAACCCCAGACACCCTTGCGCTGTCGTCCCAGTATGAAAATGGACTCCAAA
>CAXBPH010000120.1:0-19738 GCA_963977445.1 uncultured bacterium
TGCCGGGTTGATCTTGCTCGGCGTGCTCTTCATCTGGAAAAACGCGACCTCCCTGTTGCCACGGCGGGAGCGCCTGTTGGCCACACAGGTAGCCCAGGCACGGAGCAAGCAGTCGGGCCTCGACAATCTTCTGGTGCGCTTCGTTGCACCCGCCAGCCTGCTGCCCTTGTGTATGCAGGAGTGGCGACAGCATTTTGCGAAGGGGCCCAGCGCTGCACAGGTCGAAAAGGCCTACGCCGCTCTCGGAGTTTCGGATAAAACGACCGCGAATGGCGAGCAAATTGTCGCCATGTATAACCATATCGTCCAGGCCAACCGCAGTCAGCGTCCCTGACCCGACGGCTTATTCATCGCCCTGAAACAAAAACTCGGGGCCGGAAAGGAAGAACTCGGTGGAATACAATTTGGATCAACTTCAGGAGGTGCTGGCGCGCACGCGGAGTGAAATCGCGAAGGTTATCATCGGTCAGCAGGCGGTCGTCGACCAGGCGCTGGTTACGATTTTTGCCGGGCAGCACGCCCTCATCGAAGGTGTACCCGGTGTAGCCAAAACCCTGCTTGTCCGCACACTGGCCAAGGTCCTGGGCTGCGACTTCGGGCGCATCCAATTTACGCCCGATCTCATGCCGACCGACATCGTGGGAACGAACGTCTTCAACATGGGCGAAAATGCTTTCACCCTGGTAAAGGGTCCCGTCTTTACGACCTTCCTCCTGGCGGACGAAATCAATCGTGCCCCCGCCAAGACCCAGAGCGCCCTCCTGCAGGCCATGCAGGAGCGGAACGTTACCATCGACCGAGAAACCTATGAACTGGCACCCAACTTTTCGGTCTTTGCAACCCAGAACCCCATCGAGTATGAGGGCACCTACCCCCTGCCCGAAGCCCAGAAAGATCGGTTTCTCCTCAAGATAACCATGGGATGCCCGGAAGCCGAGGAAGAAATCCTCCTGGCCCAGCGCTCTCTTTCTTCCGCAGCACCAGAGCAAATCCTTCGCGCCGAAGCGGTGCAACCGGTCCTGACCGCCGAAGCCCTCACCGTCTGCCGCGGTGCCCTGGAGTCCGTCGCGATTCGTGAGGAACTCATCCACTATGCCGTGGCCATCGTGCGGACAACCCGAACCTATAGCAGCATCCTCGTAGGCGCAGGCCCCCGGGCCACCCAGGCCCTGCTCCTCGCCAGCCGCGTCAACGCCGCTCTACGGGGAAGGGACTTCGTAACCCCCGACGATATCAAATATCTGGCTATCCCCGTCCTCGCCCACCGACTGGTGCTCCGTCCTGAATTCGAAATCGAAGGACTCACCGTGGAAGAAGTGGTCCACGAGCTGCTGACGACGGTAACCGTACCACGATGATTTCCCCGTCCAACAGATTGCTCCTCTGGTGTGCCTGGCTGGTGCTGCCGTGCGCCCTTGTAAGCGCCTTGGGCAACGCCTACCTGGCGGGTGCCCTGGCCCTGTTCTTGTTTGGGCTGTTGTTGGCCCTCATCGATTTCTATCGCGGCGCTCACTATCCCAAGACCCTGTTGGTCCACCTGCCGGCATTGACCCGATACTCCCGCCACCGGGCCGGGCGCTTTGAAGTCACGATAGAGTCCACCGTTGCCCGGACACGGCCCTATGGGCTGCGCGTGGGCCTTTCGGTGCCCGAAGGGCTGAACGTTGAGGAACCTATCCAATCGGTCACCCTGCCGGGGGCCATCGGGCGCTATCCCCTGCCGTGGACCTGCACCCCCCAGCGACGGGGAAAGTTTAGCTTCGACGGAGCCTATATCGAATGCCTGTCCCCCTGGGGCCTGTGGATGTTTCGTCGTCACGTGGGGAATGTGGCCGAAATCCGGGTCTACCCCAATCTGATTCCCGAGCGCAATCGTATGGCCTCGGCCTTTCTCAATCGAACCGGGGTAGGCGCCCATGCCCAGCGACAGGTCGGTAAGGGCCGTGAATTCGAGCAGCTCCGGGAGTATATCCCCGGCGACAGCTACGAGGATATTCACTGGAAGGCGACCGCCCGCCGGGGCTTCCCGATTACAAAGACCTATCAGATCGAGCGCACCCAGGAGGTCTACGTAATCGTGGACTCCTCCCGCCTGAGTGCCCGCACCATACCCGGAAGTGGCCCCAACGGTACGGCCGAAGCACAGTTGGAACACACCCTGAGCGCGGCCTTGCTACTGGGCGTCGTCGCAGAACGTCAGGGGGACTTCTTCGGGCTGGCCACCTTCAGCGACCGGGTCCATACCTTTATTCGCGCAAGTAAGGGACGGGGCCACTTCAACAGCTGCCGGGAAGCCCTCTACACCCTGGAACCCCAGCGGGTGAATCCTGATTTTGAGGAAATATGCACCTTTATCCGCCTCCGACTACGGCGGCGTGCCCTGCTGATATTCCTGACCAACCTCGACGATCCCGTGCTGGCGGAGAGCTTCAGTAAGAATCTGGACTTGCTGGCCAATCGCCACCTCGTCATGGTAAACATGATCACCCCATCTCATGTGCGACCCGTATTTTCTCAGGGGCAAGTCAGCAATATCGACGAGGTCTATCGCCATCTCGGGGGCCATCTTCAGTGGCACAACCTTCGTGAAACACAGCGTACCCTCTTTCGTCATGGTGTTGACCTCCATCTGGCCAATCACGAAAGCCTATGCGCAGACATGGTCTCCCAGTACGTCAGCGTAAAACAACGGCAAGCCTTATGATTATTGATCTGGAACGATTTATCACCAAAGAGCAGCCCTACTGGAATGAGCTGCAATCGATATTGGACCTCCTGGACAGGCGGACCGGTCACGTCCTCGATTTGACTGCCGTGAAGCGATTCGACTATCTATACCACCGGACCGCCTCCGACCTCGCCCGCATCAGCACCTTCTCCGCCGAACCGGCCATCCGCCGCTATCTGGAAAACCTGGTAGCACGGGCCTACGCCGAAGTGCACGGCGCACGAAGAAAAGAAAAGCGTTTCAGTTTTCCCGTCTGGGCCTTCCAGACTTTTCCTATCACCTTTCGACGACACCTGCGCGCCTTCAACATGACCGTCATCGTCACCCTCGTGGGGTGTGCCTTCGGTGCCCTCGTGGTCGCCACCGACGCCCCCGCCAAAGGGGTCATCTTGCCTTTTGACCACTTGCTGGGCAGCCCATCGGATCGGGTTGCTGACGAGGAGTCGGCTACCGAAGATCGGATGGCGGGAAATCGGAGCATGTTTTCCGCCCAGCTCATGGCCAACAATATCCGGGTCAGTATCAATGCTATGGCTTTCGGATTAACCTGGGGCATCGGGACCCTCATACTCTTGTTTTACAATGGCATTATCCTGGGCGCGGTAATCCTGGACTATGTCTGGGCGGGCGAAAGCGTCTTCCTGGTAGGCTGGTTGCTGCCCCATGGCTCAATTGAGATACCGGCGATTCTGTTGGGCGGACAAGCAGGCCTGGTCTTGGCCCATGCCCTCATCGGTTTTGGCTCGGAACTTTCCCTCCGGGAACGGATGCGGCAAGTCTCCCCTGATTTGGTCACCCTGATTGCTGGCGTTGCCCTCATGCTGGTCTGGGCCGGCATCATTGAGTCCTTTTTCTCCCAATACCATGAACCCTTCCTCCCCTATAGCTTGAAAATCACCTTTGGCGCCGTAGAGTTACTGCTTCTCACCGCCTTCCTCGCCCGCAGTGGCCGGAAACATGAAATGGGGCCAAAGGAGACGGCTGGCGTGGTGCATAGCACATGATTACCGATCTGCGCAGACGTGTCGTCATCGAGACGCCCGAAGGGGTTTCCTTTTCCATCTACCTGGCGGGGCCCTTTACACGATTCCTGGCCTGGCTGGTGGATTGCCTCCTCGTGTTGGCGGCCTCCTGGTTCGTCTTTAAACTTGCCCTTCAGTCAGTCTTCCTTTTCGGAAATTTAGGCTTTGCCTTTCTCGCACTTTTTTATTTTGCCAGCGGCTTTCTCTATCGCATCGTGATGGAGTGGCGCTTCCACGGTCAGACCCTCGGGAAAAGGCTGCTCCGGCTTCGGGTTATTGACAGCGGCGGGTTGCGCCTTCATTTCAGCCAGATTGTGATTCGAAACCTCCTCCGGGTCCTGGATGCCATGCCCTTCTTCTATCTCGTCGGTGGCTTGACCATGTTGTTTACGAAATGGCATCAGCGCCTGGGGGACATTGCGGGCAATTGTGTTGTCACCTATCTGCCCGAAGATGGGACGCCGGATTTCGCCCAGGTGCTTCCGGGCAAATACAATTCCTTTCGGGATTACCCCCATCTTGAGGGACGGCTGCGTCAACAAGTATCGCCGCAAGAAGCGGATCTACTCGTGCAGGCGTTGCTGCGCCGGGAACCCCTCGACGCCAATGAGCGGGTCCAATTGTACCGGGAGCTTGCGGATCATTTCCGGGAGAAGTCCAGTTTCCCCGAAACGGCAACGGCCGGTATTACGGACGAACAGTATCTTCGAAATGTCGTAGACACCGTCTTCCGGGGCCGTAGATAAGACAGTTTGTGCATGATTTTCACCCGTTGCATTGATCACCGCAATAACGAATCAGTAAGATGAGCACGTCGTTGGCGGGCACTCGATCTCTCGAATGCCGGGGGTGTTTTGTGTCCGTCTGAGTTTCAATAACACCCCATGGAAAGATCCCCCAATGAAAAGTAAATTATTCTTTGCCGGTGCCCTCGCACTCTGTCTCGTTAGCGTTTGCACCTACAACTGGTCCTCCGTAAGTGCCCATGATGATGCCGGTGAATTCGCCGGTGCCGACATCGATCTCCACGCCGCGACCCACATTATCGAAGCGGCCATCGCGAAAGCAGAAGAGCTCGACACCAAGATGGACATCTGCGTCGTTGACGCCGGGGCCAATCTGAAGGCTTTCGTCCGCATGGATGGTGCCTGGCTCGGCAGCATCGATATTGCCATCAAGAAGGCCAAGACGGCCCGTTTTTTTGACATGAATACGGGCGACATCGGTGGACTCAGCCAGCCCGGGGGCCCGCTCTACAATATTGAGCACTCCAACGACGGCCTTATCACCTTCCCCGGTGGCATTCCGCTCAAGAACAAAGCCGGCCAGATTATTGGTGCCATTGGCGTCTCCGGTTCCTCCGTAGAAAACGACCACGCCGTTGCCGCAGCCGGTGCCGCTGCCCTGTAAGACGATGCATCCCTATTGATTATGGCCCCCGTACCTTCCGGCACGGGGGCCTTTCTGTATTCTGGGGCGTTGGGATGAAATTGACGAATGGTGACAAAATCAGTACTATGGCGACGAACCACCGGGCGCAGTGTAGGGACGAATGCAGGAGTCCTGTGTGCCCGGCCAACCCGCTTAACCGAAAAGGAAGAGACTATGATAAGCGCTGACATTTCCCTGGAAGATGCCACCCGAATCGTAGAAGCTGCCGTCAAGAAGGCCGTTGAACTCGAAACCAAGATGAATATCTGCGTGGTAGACGCCGGTGCCAATCTCAAAGCTTTTGTCCGTATGGACGGTGCCTGGCTTGGGAGTATCGACATTTCCCATAAGAAAGCCAAAACGGCCCGCTTCTTCGACATGGATACCGGTATTGTCGGTAGCCTGAGCCAGCCCGGCGGCTCCCTCTACAACATAGAGCACTCCAACGGCGGGCTGATTACCTTCCCCGGCGGTGTTCCCTTGAAGAACGCCGAAGGTCAGGTCGTTGGTGCCATTGGTGTTTCCGGCTCTTCGGTCGAAAATGACCACGCCGTGGCCTCCGCCGGTGCCGCCGCGCTTTAATCCCCCTCTACCGACGTTCTCCGACGCCCCCGACACCTCGTGCGGGGGCGTTTTCTTTACCAGTACGGGCAAATCGGGGTATACTAGGGGGACGTACCCCCTCGCCCATCGATCCGTTCGATGGCGGCAGTCGCATCCGCCCCGAAGGGTAGTAGGGATGCCCCACCCCGCCTCGGGGTCTATCGATTGGTTGGATTCAAGAAAGGAAGCATTGTGCTCAAAGGTTTAGGTGATCTCGGAAAAATGGGTGGCATGCTCAAGCAGGCTATGGAAATGAAGGGCAAGATGGAGGAGTTGAAGGAGCAGCTGGGTGACGAGCGCATCGCCGCCGATTCCGGTGCCGGTATGGTCCAGGTGGTCATGAACGGCAAGATGGAACTCCTTTCGATAAAGATCGATCGCGACATCATCAATCCCGAAGAACCCGAAATGCTTGAGACCATGGTGCAGGCAGCTATCAACGAAGGCACCCGCAAGGCCCAGGAGATGGTGAAGGAAAAAATGAGCGAAATGGCAGGCGGCATCGACATTCCAGGACTGACAAGCTAGTGCGCGTCGTTTTCTTTGGCACACCGGAAATTGCCGTGCCCACCCTGCAGGCCGTCGAGGCCCTCCATGATGTTGTGGCCGTGGTCTGCCAGCCGGACAAACCGCAAGGGCGCAGCAAGAAGCCTATACCCCCACCAGTCAAGGTAGCTGCGGAAAACCTGGGCATCCCGGTCCATCAACCCGTCAAATTGAATGACGGCACTTTTGCGACCTGGCTTCAGGAGCAGGCGCCGGAGGTCTGTGTGATCGCCGCCTACGGCCGCATACTGAAACAGCCCGTGCTCGACATCCCCCCCTCGGGCTGGCTCAATGTACACCCAAGTCTCCTGCCGAAATACAGGGGACCTTCCCCCATTCGCTCGGCCATTCTTAATGGCGACACAGAGACAGGGGTGAGCATCATGCGGCTGGTCCTGGAAATGGACGCGGGTGACGTGCTCCTTCAGCGCCGCGTGACCATTGACGAAAACGAAAGTGCCGTGGAATTGGCCAAACGCCTGGGCATGCTCGGAGCCGATCTCATGCTCAAGAGCCTCCGCATGGTGGACGAGGGCACGGCCGAATTTACGCCCCAGGACCCCGACAAGGTGGTCGAATGCCGCATGTTTGAAAAGGCCGACGGGCGAATCCGCTGGGCAGCCGACGCCCACGCCATCCACAATCTGGTGCGGGCAGCACAGCCCTGGCCCATTGCCCATTGTCAGCTCAATGGAGAAGTCTATCGCATTCATGCCACCGAAATGGTCGATGGGGACGCTTCGGCCCCGCCCGGCACGGTGGAAGAGATTCTTAAAGACCGATTTGTCGTTGCCACCGGCAACGGCCTGCTCGCAGTTACTGCCATTCAGGCACCGGGTAAACGGGTCATGGCGGCCGGAGACTTTCTCCGCGGTCACAAACTCGAACCGGAAACCCAATTCATGGATATTACTTAATGCCCGCTGAACCCGTACGTGATGCGGCCATTGATGTGCTCCTCCGCGTGATGGAGCGCGATGTGTTCCTCGATGTGTCGCTCGACAAGACCCTCCGTCGAAAAACCTTTTCTGACCGGGGCCGTCGCTTTCTTGGCATGTTGGTCTATGGTACGACACGTCACCGAATTTTGTGTGACTTCGTGCTGCAAAAGCACTGCCACCAACCCCTCGACAAATTGCCCCCCGCCCTCCTGGTTATTTTGCGCATGGCCGTGTTCCAATCGCTTTTTTGCGACCAGGTCACGAAACCGGCCATGGTACACACCTCGGTCGATCTTGCCAAGAAACGAACCCACGCCGGGCTGGCCCGCATGGTAAACGCCGTCCTGCGGAAGGTTCCCGAGCACCTGGAAGAAATCGACTTGCCCGATCCCGAGAAGGATTTGGCCAAGTTTCTGAAGATCCGTCATTCCATGCCCAAATGGCTGATTCGCAAGTGGATGGAGCAGTTTGACGACGACACGGCAAAACGCCTCTGTGAAACGTCCAATGAAGCGGCCGACACCATCCTCCGGGTCAACACGCTGAAAAGCACCAAGGAAGCCCTCAAAAAGCGCCTGGAAGCCTCCGAGTGTGTGGTGGATGATGACGTAAACCTGCCCAATGCACTACGCATGGTCCACGGCGGCGCCTTACCGCGCAGCAAGTGGTTTCAGCAGGGCCATTTCTTCCTCCAGGACACGGCTTCCATGTTACCGGCCCTCTTGTTGGAACCCCAGGCAGGTGATCGGGTATTAGACCTGTGTGCTGCGCCGGGCGGCAAGGCCACCCATATGGCGGAATTGTCCGAAGGTAAGGCCCTAATTATTGCCATGGATTCCAGTCGCAGACGGCTCTGGAAAGTCGAAGAAAATATTGAGCGGCTGGAAAGCCCCGGTATTCGCATCGTCTGCGGAGACGGACTTAATCCCCCCTTCGCAGGGGACTTTGACCGCATTCTCGTCGATGCGCCCTGTTCGGGTCTGGGGACGCTCCGCCGTCACCCCGATTTGAAGTGGCGAATGACCCAGGAATCTGTGGATGAATTGGCAGAAACGCAACGTACGCTGTTGCGTTCCGCCATCGAGCTTTGTAAAAATAACGGAGTAATTGTCTACTCCGTATGCACCTTCACCCCCGAAGAGACCACCGCCGTGGTTCAGTCTATTCTGGCGGAGGGCAACGTGGTGCTGGAAAACGGACAGGAGTGTCTAGATTCGTGGAAGACCGAAAACGGGATGTATCAGAGCCTCCCATCCGACGGGGCCTGGGACGGATTTTTCTTGACTCGATTTCGGAAACAATCCTGAACTTCGTCTTTTTCATCCTGAAATTTGTCGCCTGGAGTATTCAATGGACAGCCGCGTTGGCCGTCTTTCTGGTGGTCATGGCGGGATCGGGCTACTATGTCTACGTGAAGACCCTTGCCGGTGGCGAACCGGTTCAGGTGCCCAACATCGTTGATCTCCCCCTGGAAGAAGCGGCGACCCGGCTTGCTGAGCGGGGCCTCGAAATGGGCCGCCAACAACCCCTGGCCCACGAGACCGTGCCCAAGGGCCGCGTCATCAGCCAGCGGCCGACGGATGGTCGTGTGGTCCGCACGGGACGCAAGGTCTATCCGACAGTCAGCATGGGCCCGGATTTTCTCACCGCACCCGCCCTGGAAAAACGCTCTCTGGAAGATGCGCGGGCAGAACTTCTCAGTTCCCGTTTTCGTATTGGCAGCGTGGCCCGTATCCCCGATACGAGCCCCCGTAACACGGTTATCGCGCAGGATCCGCCCCCGGGACAAAATTTACCCATGCAGGGCAGCGTCCATCTCCTCGTCAGTGATGGGGATGCCCAGTATAAGGACTACATGCCCGATCTCCTCGGAAAATCGATTCGCGAGATCGAATCCTTGCTCGCGCCCTACAATGTGACCCTCATCCCCGAAGTGGCCCAGGATTTACCCAACGCCCAGGAAGATATCGTGTTGGAACAGGATCCCCTTCCTGCCACCATGATCTTCGATGGTCAGGTCGTTATCTACAAAGTGCGGCCCTCCGGCCATATTACCCTGCCCGACACACGCCTCTCGGGTCTGGTACGCTATAAGATGGCCAACGATTGGTATGGCAATGAAGTGCGCGTCGAACGAATTGACCAATTGGGCAACAAGGACATCATTGGAAGTTATCCGCCAGCGTTTGACGACCAGGCCAAGGCAGCCCGTGTGGCAGGTAGTGGACTAAAGATCCCCGTGACCTACATTGGCTCATGCACGGTCGAAATTTTTATCGATGGTAGCCGCGTCGCAGCCTATCAGCTGAAAGATGGCGAAGAACCCACAGAACAGTAGTTCCTCTCTTGGATTGAAAGGTATATTCGTGCCGGAAATTAAAATTGCCCCGTCCATCCTGGCCAGTGATTTCAGCCGCCTCGGCGAAGAAGTCCGTGCCGTTATCGATGCAGGCGCAGACATGATTCACGTCGACGTGATGGACGGCCATTTCGCCCCCAATATCACCATGGGCCCCGCCGTTACCGCCGCCTTAAGACAACACTGCACCGTCCCCATGGACGTCCATCTCATGATTTCGGACCCCATGGCTTACGTGGAAGACTTCGCCAATGCGGGCGCAGACATCATCTCCTTTCACGTGGAAGCCACCGATCATCCCCTCCGTGTAATCGACAAGATCAAAGAAATGGGATGCAAGGCCGGAATCGTGCTCAATCCCGGCACCCCGGAAGAGGATATTGAGTTCATCACCGAGCATATCGACATGGTGCTGGTGATGACCGTAAATCCAGGCTTCGGGGGCCAGGCCTTTATCCCCGACATGATTCGCAAAATTCAAAACGTGCGGGCCATGATGGATGATCGCGATGTGGAAGTGGATGGTGGCATCGACGCCCAGACCGCGCCCCTCGTCATCGAAGCAGGTGCCAATGTCCTCGTCGCAGGTTCATCGATATTTCGCAGCGAATCCTACCTGTCTGCCATCGAATCCCTGCGCCCATTAAAATAGTTAGCCGAACTCAGATCCGCGGCCTCAACGGAAAAAACTGGAGCGGGCGGTAAAGAATCCAGGGGTATTTGCTCTGCCAACCTGGTGCCGCTGAGCCACCGGACCATTCCCCTCCTGGGGTTTCCAAAAGCAACTTGAATCACTAAGTTGGTCTTAGTTCCAATAGGTATCTGTCTGGGTGCCACGGTCAAGCCCTCAGGGCTTGCCCGTGTGGAAACTAGAATCGGCATTGGGCACTCGGAATTTACGAATCGAAGATGGGGTCACCAATACAGGGCCTATCGGTAATTTCTTGATCACAAGACACATCACGGGCAAGCTTGATCGCTTGACCGTGGCACCCGAAGTCCCTGTTGAGCCATCTGGTTCACCGATAGATAAAATGTAACGTATCCCGCCTCGCTGATATGTTGGAAGCCAAGGCAATCGCATTAAAATCAATAGCAGTCCTTAGCTCCAGAGGAGCGACAGAAAATAGCCTGGGGCGTAAGCCCCAGGAAACCTGACCCCATCTGCTTGAGTCAAACCCCTAATTCACCGCAGATAATTCGGGGGTTTGCTCGTGCAGGCCGACCCATTGGGCATGGCCATTCTCGATGGACAGGTACCAGCCTTTACTGGGCACGGCCTCCGCAACCATCAGAGGGGTTGACGTCAATTCGGTCCCATTGAGCGACACGGTGAGGGCTCCGATAACCGCCTCTTTCTGCAAGGGTGCCGATAGGGTTGCAGGATGATGGGCCGAAATATCCAGCGAATTCAATAACTGACGCGGCAACTCGATGGTTACATCTTTGGCGGGACTGATATCGGTGGCTAAAGCGCGCCCCCGCTGGACCGGCACGGACACACCAATAGAATCGCCTCGCGCCAGCAAGGTCACCTCGGCATAGTCATCAAAATATTGATTCATCGTATCTTCGGCGAGCTGAAAACGTCCGTACTTGCTTGTGGAGCCCATGACAATGCAAATGAGTCTTCGACCATCTCGTTGAGCGCTTGCGGCGATGCAAAACCCTGCGGCATTGATAAAGCCCGTCTTCATACCATCACAATCTTCCATACGCCAGAGCAACTTATTGGTGTTGTATTTTATGGTGTCCTCGGGGCGGAACTGAAATTCCTTCTGACTCACCAAGGCCATGATGGTAGGTTTTTCGGTGCAGGCGCGGGCCAACAAGGCCATATCATAGGCCGTGGTCACGTCGAAGGGATCCCCTTTGTCGGGTGGAAGGCCGTGAACACCGTGGATAACGGTGTCCTTCATGCCCAAGGTTGCCGCGTGCTCATTGGCTACTTTCAAGTACGCGGCTTCACTGCCCCACAGGCCCTCTGCGACCGCCATCGCCGCATCATTGGCCGACGCCACGGTGATAGCGCGCATGAGATGACCGAGTGGCCAGGTCTCTCCGGCATTAAGATACACCTGGGTCCCGCCCATACTTGCGGCGCGAGCGGACACACCAATCATGGTCTCCGAGGTCCAGTCGTTTCGTTCGTACCCTTCTGTGACCAACAACATGAGCATGAGCTTAATCATACTTGCCGGGGGCCGTTTAATACGTTCATTCTCGGCATGGAGGACCAACCCCCGCTTTACTTCCATGCACAAAACACTTACACGCGCTTCAGCGGCCGCAAGGGGCCGGAGGTGGACCGAAACTAACAGGATTGTAACAAGCACAACACGTAGGGGGTACTTCACGTTTCTCTCTCTTTTCTCGTCATGACGTCTGGGTGGAGACGGCTTCACCCGGGGCATGACGCTTGATCAGGGCAACCATTTCTTCGGTACCGAAAGGCTTTTTTACAACCCCATTTACCCAGCGGGGCAATTCGAGGGGCTTTGAAAATCCAGTCATTGCGTATACGGCCATTTCTGGTCGGCTGGAATCTCCGTTCAGCCATTTAAGTTCCTGGAGCACTTCAACACCAGGGACGTCCACGTCTACCAGTACGAGGTCAGGAAAATCTTCCAACACCAGCTCCTGGGCCTGTTTCGTAGTCGCGGCACAATAGGCAAGGACGTGACGATGGGCCATGGCGGTTTCGACCCATTCCAGCAAGCCGGGGTCCGTGTCGATCACCATAATTCTCGGCAGGCTCTGACGAACCGACTCGCTGTTTTTTGTCGTGACACTCGTGTCGGTAAAGTCGGACTGATTGCACACCCGCTCCAGAGCATAGGCCAAATCCTGGGAGGAAAATGGTTTGGTTACAAAAACGATATCCCCCCAGAGCTCGCCCGCCTCCTTCAGCTGCTCGGTAGATTCACCCGAGAACGCAATGACGGGAAGCGAATCAGTGGCAAGATTTTGCCGCAACAAGGCGAGCGTATTCAATCCCGCCAAATCGTTTGCCGTGTCATTCAATAGAATCAGATCCGGCGGATTCTGCTCTACTTCGCGAACACACTCATACCCGTTGGACGCAAATCGGCAATGAAGCCCGAGGGGTTCCAGCACAGAGGCAATGGCGCCCGGGAAGGCCTCCCCTTCATCGACCACCAGCACTTCCTTGATGAAGAGTTCTCCCAAAGTGGACCGGTCCCAGGAAAAATCAAAGACCGCGTCGGGCAGGTGAATCGTGAAGGTGGTCCCCTCACCCACAACGCTGTCTACGGTAATATACCCCCCGTGAGCCTCGACAATGCTTTTCGCAATGGAAAGGCCGATTCCCGTCCCCTCAAACCGTCGGGTTTTCGAGCTATCTACCTGAAAGAACTTTTCAAACACCTTTTGCCGATGTTCCTCCCGAATCCCAATACCCGTATCGGTGACCGACAGCGTAAAAATACGGTCGGCGCTGGTATCCGCGCAGAGCGTAATCGTTCCGCCCTCGGGCGTAAATTTCAATGCATTGTTAAGCAATATACCCAAAACCTGGCCAAGCTTCTCCCGATCGCACCACGTTGGCAGAATAGTTTCCCCGACATTGGATTTCAACGTGATCTCTCGGGCGATGGCGTCGGGCAGGAAGGAAGCAGACGCCTCTTCCACAAGGTAGGCCGGGGAAAAAAGACGCCGGGAAATCTGTACCCCCCGAATCTCCATTCGGCTGAACTCGATTATCTCATTCAGGTGGCCTATCAGGCGACGGACGTTTCTGTCCATTACCCGAACGGCAGCGGCCTGGGGATCTTCCATCTTGCCCAGACTCCCGGAATCGAGCATCTCCACGTACCCCTGGATCGTACTTAGCGGCGTGCGCAACTCGTGACTCACGTTGGAGAGGAAACTATCCTTCGCCCGGTCATGCATCAGCAATTCTTCGTTGAGCACTTCGAGCTCGTGGGCCCGCTGCTCCATCTGGTGCTGCATTTCTTTAAGCTCACGGACACTCGTGACAACCAGGGAGTGGCCAGGCTCTTCCTCGTCGCCGGTGCGATTCAGGTAGGCAACGGCCGCCATTACCGGTAAATGTTCACCGTCCGCGTCCAGAAAGTTCAGCTCCAGACGGGCCTCTTCAATGGGCAATTCTTCGCGGCGCACCAGGAGGTTGAGGAGGCGAACACGGCCCGCACCGTCGATAAGGTCGAGAACATTCTTTCCGGTGAGCTCCTGCTCCTCGAGTTTCAACAAATCACAAAAACGTTCGTTGGCAAACTGGATGCGATTGTTCATATCGACGGTCAGGAAGCCCTCGTTCATGGAAAGCAGCAAGGTACGAAGGCGTTCTTCGGACTCCTGAAGTCGCTGGGTCTGCTCTTCCACAAGAATCTGCAGCCCCTCCGCATAGCGTTCCACCCGCTTTGCCAGACGCCGCTGCTCGGTGGTCTCACGGACCGTTGCCAGGTTGGCATAGTGCCGACCGAAACGATTTAACAGGGGCGTTCCGCTGAACCAGAAATACCGTTCCTCGCCGTCGATATGCCAGCAGACTTCATATTCCGAGGCAATCTGTCGCGCCCGAACCTGGAGGTGTTCCGATACCGGGTGTAACTGAAATCGCTCGGCCAATTTGGATACATCTTCCCCCAGCACCTCTTCCTCGGTACTCCCGAACATTTCCAGCAACCGTTTATTCACCATGAGCACCGGGCCGTCTATGTTGCTGAGAATGAAACCTTCATGCATATGATTGGCCAGATACATGAAGCGCTCGGCCGTCTCCTCGATGTCCTCCCCGGTTCGAACGACCATGTAGAGCACCACCACGAGCCCCAGCATGAGACTACCGATACCCATCATTCGCGAGAAATAGGCAATTTGCTGGGAGACATAGGCGCCCTCACTGAGGGCTTCGGCAAAACCAGAGACACTCAGGCCGGCGCCCAACAGCAACATAAGGACACCAATGAGCAGGAAGATTCGCTCCACCAGACTAATCTGGAATCGAGCAAGGAGATTGCCATAGGAAATGAGTGGAATCGCAACGGAGAGGAGAATCACCACACTTCGCCAGGCATAGCCATCGAGCTGGTGAGAAAACTGAATCCCACCCAAACCCATCAATATGGGAATGAGGTACAGTACGAGTCGTTTTCTTGGATAGCGGCTCTTTATCATTTCACGCGTGACAGGTCATCAGGTTCGGCCCGAACGTATGGTTGCTTTTTCGAGGGCGATCGCTTCGCTCGCAAGGGTATCACAGCGCTCGTTGTAATGGACACCTGCGTGCCCCTTGACCCATTGCCAGGATATCTCATGGCGCTGGGTAGCTTCATCGAGTCGCTTCCAGAGGTCAATATTCTTAATGGGACCACCTTTACGCTTCCAGTTCCGCGTTTTCCAACCCGGCATCCACTCGGTAATCCCGCGCTTAACATATTCAGAGTCGGTTACGAGCTGGATACTGCAGGGGCGGTTGAGGGTTTCCAGTGCGGATATGGCGGCCATCATTTCCATACGATTGTTGGTCGTATCCGGCTCGCCCCCCGACAACTCGCGCTCGGTGCCTTTATAGATCAAGATGGCCGCCCACCCACCCACGCCGGGGTTGGGTTCGCAGCCACCATCCGTATAAATTATCACGGCGTCTTCTTGAGACACAGATTCTGCTCCTTTGGTTCTATAAACTCGGGTGCTCCTGCGGCCATTTTGGCTTCCGCAGTCAGGGTAACCCGTCGATCCCACACCATAACGCCGTAAAGCGCGGCCAGAATAAGACCCATGGCACCAATTACATTCCACGTCAGAGGCTCCCCCAGCACCATCATGGCAAGCCCGGCGGCCAGGGGAGGTTTCAGCAAGATTACGCTCATCGCCCGGGTAGCGTCAATACGCTCCAGCCCCATGAAATAGAGCCAGTAGGCCAATCCGGTCGTGCCAATGGAAAGATAGACTACGGGCACAGGATGGGCCAGTAAGGGTGCAATTTCCAGGCCACCCCCTTCCCAAAGCATGAGGGGCGTCATGAAAAGTACCCCAAATAGAAACGACAGCGCCGTAATGGGTAGCCCCGCATAGGGACCGGCATACTTCTTAACCAGAACGACCCACAGGCAGAAGGACCCAACGCTGAGCAGCGCACACGCCACGCCCGGCAGGGAAAAATTCGGTGACGGCTTACCGGAGGCAAGAAGGAGAATACCGAGAAATCCCAACAGGAGCCCCACCACCCGGGGAATGGTCATCTTGTCGCCAATAATGACGCGGGACAGTCCCATCACAAAGAGGGGAGCCGCACCGTATACCGTGGCGATTACGGCGGCACCGGCCAGGGTCAAGCCATATTGGAGGGCAATACTGGAAATGGCAATGCCCGGCAGGGAAGACCACAGGGCAAACCAGACGACTTTACGGGTCAACGGCAGTTTCCGCCGACGGAGCTCGACAGGAAGCAGAAAAAGCAGAAACACGCCACCGAGCATGAAGCGCACCCAGGCGAATTGTATGGGTGGAATGGCATCATGGAGGGTTCGCACGACGACTTCTACGGTGCTCCAGAGCGCAATGGCGGAAATCAGGCATAAGAAGCCCAGTCGCGTATTTTTAGCAGTTTGCATGGTGGAAGAACCGGTTATCGAGAGGCAGGCAGGAGACCCCGGGAAGTCCTGATTTGGACCTCCGAAAGCGTCACCACGACAATCAGATATTGTAGAGCGCGCGACAGGATAGATGCAAATGGAATGGGCAAATTGCATGGGTGACGAATCACGAATTGTCGCGCCTATTCGTTACGGGTTCGTTCCTTGATGAACTCCGCCGCACGTTTCTTCCGGTATTTTACGGCGACGTCATAGGGGGTCAGGCCCGCCGCGTTTTTCTCTGTCAGCGAATCGCCCGCCTTAAACAAGGCCGACAACGGCCCAATTTGCCCCTCCGCTCCACCCATGGCTGCGGAGTGACTTGGTAGATCCCCAAAATCATCCTTCTGGGTTCGGTCGGCACCATGTTCCAACAGCCAGAGCGTGGCCCGTCGGCCCAGCAGCGCCGCAACGTGAAGTGCCGTCATGCCCGTGTTATCTGCGGCGTTAAGGTCGGCACCGGCCTCCAGGAGCAAATCCATGGCCTCGGGCTGATTGTAGTAGACGGCGTATTGCAGCGGCTGTTTACCCAACTCATTGACGCTCTGCGCAAGTTCCGGGTTGTCCGCAAGCATTTTTGCCGCCAGCGTCATGTCCCCCCGGCCAATGACATCGTGCAACGACGGGGTACACCCAGCGCACACAGCGAGTGCCAACGTAGCCAAGATGGAAGACAATGAAACTCGTAATGAACTACCTGTTTTCATGGTGCGACGGACATCCGTGGTGTTGCTTTTACGTCATCGGGCGAACGAAGCCACTCCCCGCCGCCCTCCATGTTGTCGGCCGTAAAATAGCGCGAGGGCAGTACGATATTCTTCGGTACGTCCTTACCGGAAAGCACCTCCAGGGCACTGTCAATCGCCTGCGCTCCCCCGGTTGGGTACTCAAAGCACACATCCAGCACACCATCGCGCACCATGACTTGTCCTTCGTGGGGAAGACCGTCAATACCGACAAAGATGATAGATTGCTCCCGGCCCGCTGCTTTGGCGGCGAGGTAGGCCCCCTGGGCGGCCGGATCGTTGTGTCCATAGACCAAGTCAATTGTATCGAAACGGGCCAGGGCCGATTCCATTTCCGACCGGGCCTTGGGACCCAGCCATTCCATATCCGCCTCAAAAATCACGTCGAGATTGCTGCCTTCAATGCCTTTTCGAAAGCCAGCATTCCGGTCCTGTCCAGGAACACTGGTCATCAGACCCTTCAATTCCACCACCTTGCCGGAACCACCGAGCTTCTGCACCGCCCAACGTCCCGCCGCCTCGCCGATAAGCGTGTTGTCGGCACCAATAAACTGGGTATACCCCTCGCCTTGCACGGCCCGATCCAGAATGATCACCGGAATGCCCGCGTCAAATGCTTTTTTCAGCGGGGCCGTCAGGGCAACCTCTTTGGGGCTGCAGATCAGCACATCCACCCCCTGATTGACGAATTCTTCAATATGGGCGCGCTGTCTCAGGGTATCGTCCTGGGCATCCCGAAAAATGACCTCCACCTCGGGATGGGTCGCCGCCGCCTTCAGAATGTCCGCGTTCATTTGAACGCGCCAAGGCTCCCCGAGGTTACATTGGCTCATTCCAATGGTAATTTTGTTTTCCGTCGCCACGGCCGGCGTACCGTCCAGACGCTCCTCGGCCCCATCATTCGGTCCGCAAGCCGTGAGGCCCAACACGAAAAAAAGAAGCAAAAAGCGCACGATGTGTTTCCCGTCCATTGAAGCTATCCTTTCCTGAATCCAACGCCCTCAGTAGGAACGACGGCGCTGCAGCAGCACGGCAGCGACGATGATAGCGCCGGTCAACATGAGCCGACTCGATTCGCCCACGGCATTCAAACTGAGAATCTTTTCAAGGTACCCTATCGTCAGGGCACCGAGCAAGGTCAACAGAACACTTCCCTGACCGCCCATTAAGTTGGTACCACCAATGACGACAATGGCAATAGCGGTCAATTCGTAGGTAGCGCCCGCCTCCGGGTCCCCCTGGGTTTCCTGCGCTGCCTGGCACATACCGGCCACGGCAGCAAAACAACCGCACAGGCTATAGGCCAACACCTTTACCCGGCCAGTCGGGACGCCGGACAGGTGGGCCGCCGTCTCATTACCGCCGATGGCAAACAGGTACCGGCCGGTCCGGGTCCGCGAGAGCAGGAACCACGTGAGGAATACACACACCAGAAACAGGAGGGTCACCACAGCAATATTGCCGCCAAAAACCTGCTGATCCAGCATTTCGAAGACGGGCGGCAGGGGCACACTCTCCAGGTTCCCTTCCGGCCCCTTTCGATAGGTTGATACTTTCTGGCCACCCGACACATACTTCGCAAGGCCACGGGCAAACACCATCATGGCGAGGGTCACGATAAAGGGCTGGAGGCCATTGCGGGCAATAAGCGTCCCGGAAAGCAGGCCGCACGCGGAACCTGCGAGGAGGCAAAGAGGTATAGCGAGCAGCGGTGACCAGCCATAGTGAATCGTCATTAGGGAAAACAATACGGCAACCAGGCCAAGAACACTTCCGACGGAGAGATCGATCCCGGCGGTAATGACCACCACCGTCATGCCGCAGGCCAGAATTCCATAGACCGAAACCTGGCGCAGCATATCCCGGTGGGTACTCCAACCGAAAAATGCACCGTCAGCGTTGAACACGATTCCCAAGAGGAGAATGATACCCAAGGCCAATACGGCGCGAACGATGGGTGCGCCCGAGACCTGTCTGAATGCCCTACCGAATGTCCCCTGACCGTCAGTACGCATCATCATCCAGCTCGTAGTCATTCACCGCAACCATTTCGGGAACCCTGGCCTCATCCAGAAAATTCAGGGTCCAGCGCTCCACGAAAACCAGCGGCGCTCCGATGTTCACCCCGGATTGACGGGCTTCGAAAGCGACCTGGCAGGTTTGGCTTGCGTCATCCACCAACGTGAGCAACATAATGGAACCTGCCTCGTTCTCCCCCGCACTGCTCATCATGGTCTCCCGCGTCCACCGCCCAAAGGAGGTCTGGGTGCTTGTTTGTTGAACCGGTGCCTGCAGAACGGCCTGCTCCCGGCCGATTCGACGATCCAGGGGAATGTGCAGGGTGTTTTCGCCGACCATGGCCAGGGGCCACCCGGGATAGGCACCGCGTACAATCCGAACCAGACTCGTCGGGGGCTTTGGAATCTCCACCACGCCGTTCCAGAGAACCTGGGCCGTCACGCGGAGGGTCACCGTGCGCTCCTCTTTCAGGGTGGAGAGCACGGAGAGTCGGTAGGTCAACTCGGGCTTGTCCGGGCTCAGGATGTATTCTTTCTTGATTTGAAAATGGCTTGACGGACTTTCCGGGCCCATGAGGAGCAGGTAGGTCGGGTTTTGTTCGACCACCCGCGCCGGTCCCCGACGCAATACAGCGTCGGCTTCCCGGACGGGCAATATATCTGTCATGATTTTCCCGGTGGACTTCCAACTGCTGGCGAAAGGTTAAGCCTTCGGGGCTCTTGC
>CAXBPH010000121.1:0-19468 GCA_963977445.1 uncultured bacterium
TCGAGGGTCCAGTCCTTCATACCGCTCGTGCCCAGGGCGCACCCATCGCAGACGCCGTCCTTCAGTATACGGAGGGCATAGCCCAGTTCATCGCGATTTTCCCAGCCGGCGCGGAAGACTTCATAGAAGTTGTTCGGGCCCTGCTCACCCAGCCCAAAGGGTACGGGACTCGCCCAATTGGAAGGGGTCCATTTTTTGTTTTGCCTGGGTTTATCGCTCATGGCCAATCCCGATGGTTAATTGACGTTGGTATGGCCAGTTTATCACAGCGCTGTCGCGACATGGTGATAGTTCAGGCCCGGAAATCAGGCGTCGCAGTCGGCGATGCTTTCGGAAGTGGGAAGAGCGTTGGGTCAAGACACAAACAAGGGGTTGACCATTCTTGGTCGACATAGGGCCCATGCCGATTTTCAAAAGGCACGTAATGTGTGCCAGGTGGCACATACTCCCAAGGTGTTTTCCTTTGGTCTCGGAGGACACATTACCATCGCGGTATGGGGCTGTGAATATTTCCGTGCCCATTGTGTCGACCAGGAATGGTCAACCCCCTGTGTTGCCCGTTACGCTGGATTCCTGTGCCTTTTTATTTGGTGCCCGAACCACCGATAGCCGACACGGGTAGTACCTTTATTTCGGCCAGGCCGCCATCGTGAGATCGATGATTTGGTAAAGTTGCGCCCGGGTGGCACCACTGGCACTCTCTACGGCCATCCCGCGAACGACGACGGTGATGTAGCGCGCCAGATCCGCAGCGTTCACTTTCGGGGACAGGTCGCCATCCGACTGGGCTTGTTCGAACCGTTTTCGAACGTTCGCTTCTGCCGCCGCCCGGCACTGGGTCAAGGCGTCGCGAACACACGCCGCGTCCTCACCCGTGGCGAGGGCTCCATGGACCGCAAGGCAGCCGCCCGGATTGTCGGGGTGGGTGCCCAGATCGACTGCACCCCGAAGCAAGCGCTCGGCAGCTTCGCGGGCGGTAGGCGATTCCAGGGCACGCACTATGTAGCCGGCCGGACCAGCGTTGTATCGGGCCAACGCTTTTTGAAACAAGGCTTCTTTGTTCCCAAAGGCCCCGTAGAGGCTGGGGCGGTTGATGCCCATGGCCCGGGTCAAATCTTCCAGGGTGGTGCCTTCATAGCCCTTCGCCCAGAAGACACCGATAGCCGCGTCCAGCGCGGAGTTTTCATCAAATTTTCGGGGTCTCGCCATGAACAGTTCCTCTACACCATATTTTGTACTATAGAATACACTACGCAACGGAATCCATAAAAATAGCGGCCCGTCTGGAATGGGGGTGCCCGGGGAGGCAATGATGTGTTCCGCACCGTGGGGGCGTCTGGTATTTAGGGCACGAATAGGGGCGGATGCCTTGGCGCGTAAAGTCTCCGCCGAATACCGTCTCTCTGCTAAGATGAGTGCTGGTGGACTTCCAAGGCACAGGTCCAGCCAACGATAAGGGCGCCTCGGGAGGACACCGGCACGCTTCCCGAGTATCTACCTGCCCGCCAAATCGAGGCAATGAAAGGATGTTTTTATGATGAAATCTATCCACCTATTGAGTATGGCTACGGTGCTGATGCTTGCAGGCACGGTCTACGGCGCAGGAAGCCCCGGTGTAGAGCAAGATATTCAGACCTTCCTTGAGGCCCTGGAAGCGGGTGGCGGTACCCCCATGGAAGAGCTCTCCCCCGAAGCCGCCCGGGCCGTATTGGAAGGGGCACAAAAGAGCGTTGAACTCGAGTTGCCCGAAGCGCTGGTCCACGAGAAGAAAATCACCGTCGACGGCGAAGAACTCCTTCTACACATTGTGCGGCCCAAGGGTGCACGGGGTGTACTGCCCGCCTTTATGTTTTTTCACGGCGGTGGCTGGGTCCTCGGTGACTTCCCGACCCACGAACGCCTGGTGCGCGACTTGGTGGTGGCCTCGGGTGCCGTGGCCGTTTTTGTGAACTACACGCCTTCGCCGGAGGCGCAATACCCCGTTGCCGTGAACCAGGCCTACGGGGCGACCCTGTGGGTGGCTACCCATGGCAAGGAGATTATGGTCGATGGAACCCGCCTCGCCGTGGCCGGAAACAGCGTGGGGGGCAACATGGCCACTGCCGTCGCTCTCATGGCCCAGGAAAAACACCTGCCGAAGTTGGCCTTTCAATTGCTACTCTGGCCTGTAACCGATGCAAGCTTCGACAACGAGTCCTACACCACCTATGCCGAAGGTCATTTCCTCACCCGGAACATGATGCTGTGGTTCTGGGACAACTACACCACCGACGAAGAAAAACGGGCAGAAATCTATGCGTCCCCCTTGCGTGCCGAGTTGGCCCAGCTGGTGGGCTTGCCCCCGACCTTGATTCAAGTCGCGGAATTTGACGTACTGCGCGATGAGGGCATCGCCTATGGCCGTAAGCTCGATCAGGCGGGCGTGGACGTTACCACGACAGAATATAAAGGCATGATCCACGACTTCGGCTTGCTCAATCCCCTCGCCCACGTAGCAGGGACGCGGTCCGCCATGGTGCAGGCCGGGGCGGAGTTGCGGGCCCACTTGAAAGAAGTAGACCTAACCGACAAGCAACCTACGGCCAAATGAATACCCCGTGCGCCGATAATTCAGGACAGTAATCCCGGGCGACTGTACACCGTCGCCCGTCCATCACGGCAGAAGCCCACGACACACATGCCGAAACGTTCGCCCATTTCCACCGCCAGCGAAGAGGGGGCGGAAACGGCGAGGAGGTAGGGCCAACGGGCCTGATAGGCCTTGTAGACAATTTCATAGGAGAGCCGTCCACTGACCACAACACCCACGGCCTCGTCCAGTCGTCCCTGGGTCAACAAGTCGCCGATGACCTTGTCCACCGCATTGTGGCGGCCAATGTCTTCATGGGCGGCGCGCACCAGGCCGTCGGCGCTGAACGCCATGGCCCCGTGAACGCCCCCAGTCTCCGCGAAGAGCGGTTGGTGGTCGACCAGCCGTGCCACTAAAGACTGTAGGGTCGGCACATCAAGGCGGGATGGGGGTACGGGAAGGACCGTCGCCCCCGTCATGGCGATCTCTTCTGGTTCTCGAATACCACAAAAGCCGCACGAAGCGCTGGTCATGGAAGAGCGACGTCCCGTGATATCTTTGGCGAGGCAGGCCTCTGGTACCGCAATCTCCAGGCAACCCGTGTGGTTATTGTCTGGGTCAACCACATGGCGAAAGGTGGGGGAGACGTCTGGGTCCGTCACGACGCCCTCGGTGAAGAGGAGGCCCCGCGCCAGGAATTCATCGGCACCGGGTGTCCGTACCGTCGTCGTGTAGGCGACGCCATTCACCTTAAGTTGGAGGACGGCCTCCACAGGAAGGCAATCCGCCACGGATTTAGACCCGGTGGAAGAAAGTTGGATTGCGTTGAATACCTTGCTGCTCACGGGGAAAGGATAGCACAGGGCACGGGGATTGGGTACAGGCACCCTCGCGCGACGATGTTGATGACGTATTCGCGGCGACGTATACCTCGTCTCGGGAATCTGTCCCCGAAAATCTGGGTAGCAAACGTGCCGCGCGATCCCGTTCGATGGGTTGGGAGGAGTTGGTATATATGGGAGGTGCCTGGGCATGTGAAAAGGGTCTGCACTGCATCCGGAAAAGGGTTCGTGCGAAGTCTCTGGGTACAGGCACCCTCGCACGACGTCGTTGATGACGCATTCGCGGCGACGTATACCTCGGCTCGGGAATCTGTCCCCGACTACACCAACAACCCCTCAACCACCTTCCCCGCCACGTCGGTCAGTCGAAAATCCCGACCCTGAAAACGGTACGTCAGCTTCTCGTGTTCCATACCCAGGCAATGCAAGACCGTGGCCTGGAAGTCATGGACGTGTACCGGGTCTTTCACCACGTTGTAACCGAAGTCGTCGGTGGCCCCGTGGACGATGCCCGGTTTGATGCCGCCGCCTGCCATCCACAGCGTGAAGGCCCGGGGATTGTGGTCCCGGCCCATACTTTCGGCGGTGACCGTGCCCTGAACCATAGGCGTGCGGCCAAACTCGCCGCCCCAGATAACGAGGGTCTCGTCGAGGAGTCCCCGCTGTTTCAAATCCTTCACCAGTGCCGCTGCAGGCTGGTCTATCTGTGCGGCCGTCACGGGCAGGTCGCCGATGAGGTTCTGTTTGCCGGAGCCACCATGGTGATCCCACCCGGTGTGGAACAGCTGTACGAAGCGCACGCCCCGCTCCACAAGACGACGGGCCAACAGGGCATTATTCGCGAAAGAGGTTTGTCCCGGTTCCACGCCATAGGCTTCGCGAACCGATTCGGGTTCGCTGGCGATGTCCATGAGCTCAGGCACACTCGTCTGCATGCGGTAGGCCAGTTCGAAGGCTTCAATGCGGGTCGCGATTTCCGGGTCACCCACGCTGTCGTACTGCCACTGGTTCATCTGATTGATGGCATCGATGGTGGTGCGGCGACGGGCGGCGTCCATGCCTTCGGGGTTGTTTACAAAGAGGACCGGGTCTCCCTGGCTGCGAAATTGAACGCCCTGGTGCGTCGAGGGCAGGAAACCATTGCCCCAATAACGGCTCTGGATAGGCTGGGTGCCCTGGCCGGAAGTGAGCACCACAAAGGCGGGTAGGTCTTCATTTTCCGTGCCGAGACCATAGCTCGCCCACGCGCCCATACAGGGACGTCCCGTGAGGGGGGAGCCGCTGTTGAGATAAGTCACCGCCGGGTCGTGGTTGAATTGTTCCGTATACATGGAGTGAACCACCGCGATGTCATCGGCGATGGTGGCAATGTTGGGGAGGAGCTCGCTGAACCACGCACCGCTCTGGCCGTGTTGGGCAAACTGCCACCGGGTGCCGCCGAGATTGGGCACGCCCTTGAGGAACGCAAAGCGCTGTTCCATGAAGGATTCGGGCACGGGTTCCCCATCGTGCTTGACGAGATAGGGCTTGTAGTCATAGAGGTCGAGGTGAGAGGGCGCCCCCGACATGAACATGTAAATGACATGCTTCGCCTTGGGTGCGAAATGGGAGAGCCGCTCGTTGACCGCAGCCTCGCTCTTCACCCCAAGCAGCGAGGCGAGTGCGGCAACACCCACCCCCGTAGCCGAACGATTGAAAAATTGCCGCCGGGTGATGGCTTTTTGGTAGGCGAGGTCGGGGTTCACTGAATTATTCCCATTCTTTGATATGACGGGGTGGGTCCATATCGTCCTTCAGAATACGTAGTACCAGGACAAGACCGTCATACTTCAATGTGTATAAGATGAGATGGCGCGGGCTCCTGACCCGAGTTCCACTGCGTCGCTTGCTGTATTCGATGTGATAGCTTCTTACCAACGTGCCGTACTCAGGGTGGTTGCGACTTGTCGGCCGTTCCGGATCCTCTTCGATGTCGTCCAACGCACAATGTATCAACGAAGTATATTCAACCGCTTGCTCAAGGTCGTACGTTTTGGCGGTGTAGGCCCAGATGAGAATCAAATCCTCGTCCGCTTCGTCACTTAACTTCAGAAGACGGTCCATCATTCACCTTCGATAAGCGCTCGAGTCCACGACGATTCACATCTTCGAAGTAGGCCACACGTTTCTCTCTGGTGCTAATATCAATGTAGCGCCCCGCCTCGTAATCGTCGAATCCCTTCTTTAGTTCGGAGCGAACATACTCGACACGCGCTTGCCGTTCCTCTTGAAGGGTCTCGAGAAGTCGTAACGCTTCACCAATGACGTCACCAGCGTCATTGAAGTCGCCCGAGTCTACACTTCTCCTAACAAACTCGAATTGAGCGTCCGAGAGTTTTATTGTCTGTGTGGGCATTTTGTGATATTTCCTTGTCCAGACTGCGTTTGTTCGCGAATACATACCAAGACGCGTCCGTCAGCTACATTCCAAGCGGGCTTCCGTCTCGGAAATCAATTCCGCACGTATTCTGTCCAATTTTTCCAACCGTCTTTTTCGGATCTCTTTGCGCAGGGCGTCGAAATCTTCTTCTGTGTTGAGCTCCGTGTAGCGCCCCGCTTCTAAATCATCGAGGCTCACCTGCAACTCACCGCGAAGGTACTCGATTCGGGCCAGATGCTCGTCCTTTTGCTCCTTCAACAGGCGCAACGCTTCACGGACCAGTTCGCTGGCGTTGTTGTAGTCGCCAGACGCCACGCTCAGACGGATAAACTCGGCTTGGGCATCGGTGATATTTACGTTTTGTGTAGGCATGTTTAGATTATCTCAGGATTGGCAATCTTTGTCAATTGGCCGTATGTGGTACCCTGTTGTGTGTCCGAGCGCCAATTGTTTGTGGCGTATATTGCCAATTTATGCCATCCGTGGTACCTTAGGCATAGGATTTGTCGCGGAAAGGAAACGGTAATGCCCAGTAGTTTGAATCTGTCTCTTACCGACGAGTTGCGTCGCTACGTCGATAGTCGCGCGGGTGATGGAGACGTGTATGCGACTCCGAGCGAGTACATTCGCGATCTCATTCGACGCGACATGGAGGATTGGGCAATCGTCCGCGATGTATGCCAAGGCTTGACGGAAGCCCGCAGCGGCCAGTTCGCCGAAGAGAGCATTCTCGACATTCTCCATGAGGCGTAGGGGACACCGTGGCAAGGAAGAAGCCGTACCTCCTCACGCCGACGGCGCGAAGGCATTTGCGTGAAGCGAAAGCGTGGTCGTTGCGTCGTTGGGGGCCCAAAATCACCGAAGCCTACTTCATCGAGCTCGACGAGGTAGCGAGGCGACTCGCGAGAGATTTCAGAATCTACCGATCGCGCGAGGAACTAGCGGGGGGAACGGGCTTGTTGCTCCACCCGGTTCGGGAGCACTACCTGGTCTTCGAGCCGTTGGGTAAAAGCCAGATCATTATTGTTGCGGTGCTTCGTCAGACTCGCGATATTTCGGCTATACTGAGCAAGGGCCAACACCTCATTGGTCGCGAGTTGAAAGCGTTGCGTGAGTCTCTGGATTAATCCTTTTTCGCGCAACTGTATCTGGGAATCCGCGCGCTGGGCAGCCTCGGGCCTCCCAGACGCTACACCATTCGTCGGGTGATATGGAGACACTCATCTGGGTGATGGGGGCCCCGACGGTTTACATCTTCGAAATATGCGGCCCGTAGTTCTTTTGTACTGATATCGACGGTGCGGCCTGCGACTCGGGCATCATAACCCTTTTGAATTTCAGCGCGCAGGCTGTCCACCCTGGCTCGTTGTTCTTCTTGTTGTACTTTCAACAGACGCAATGCATCAGAGTAGAGTTCGCTGGCGTCGTTGTAGTCGCCAGACTCGACGCACAGGCGGATGAATTCGGCGTCGGTATCGGTGATATTTACGTTTTCTGTTGGCATGTTTAGATTATTTCAGGATTGGCAATCTTTGTCAATTGGTCCGGCGGGCGTTACGCGACGGTGGAGACGACGCTGTCCCTGCTGTCCCTTTCGTCTCTGTAGTCCCTCGCTCAGCCCTTCGTCACCGTCTCATCCAGGTTCAACAAGATATTCGCTATGGTCGTCCAGGTAGCAAGCGCAGTGGCGTCAAGATCCTTGGGCACCGGTGCCCGGCCCTGGTGGATGAGTTCGGTCGCTGCGTCGGCGTTTGTAGAGAAGGCGGCGTGTTGCTCGCCATAAAGCTTCGCAAACAACGCCCACTCTGCTTCTCGGGGTGGCCGTATCAGGCACTGGCGCAGGGCAAAGTCTATTTTGGCGTCTACACTGTCGCCCCCTTCGCGCAATATGCGTTCGCCAAAGACCCGGGCTGCCTCCACAAACTGAGGATCGTTCATCGTGGTCAGGGCCTGCAATGGGGTGTTGGTGCGCGCTCGTTCTGCCGTGCAATATTCAAAGCCAGGCGTATCAAAGCCCTGGAAGGTGGGGTAGGGCACGGAGCGGCGTCGGAAAGTATACATACCCCGGCGATAGAGGTCGGGGCCTTGCGTTTCCGGCCAGATACCGGCGCCGTAGCCCGTCAGTGCTTTTTCTTCCCAGAGGCCCGCCGGTTGATAGGGGTGGACACTGGGGCCTCCCACGGTTTCGTTCAGGAGGCCGCTTACGACCAGCGCGTTATCGCGAATGGCTTCGGCGTCCAGTCGGAAACGGGGCCCCCGTGCGAGCAGAACATTGTAGGGGTCGTGGGCGTAGGCATCGGCCCCCACCGCAGCGCTCTGCTGGTAGGTGGCGGAAGATACCATCATGCGGAGCATACCTTGTACATCCCATCCCGACTCCACGAAGGTGACGGCAAGAAAATCGAGGAGTTCGGGGTGTGACGGGGCGGCGCTTCGGGTGCCAAAATCTTCCGGTGTGGAAACGAGCCCCTGGCCGAAGAGTTCCTGCCACATCCGGTTCACCGCGACGCGGGCCGTGAGGGGGTTCTCCGGGGAGGTGACCCAATTGGCCAGATCGAGACGACTGGCCCGTTGTCCCTCGGGGATGGGCAGAGCCGGCAATACAGCGGGCGTCCCCGGTAACACGGCTTCCCCGGGCTGGAGGAAATCGCCGCGAGCGAGGATGTGGGTTTCCCGAGGGGTCTCCATCTCTGCCATGACCAGGGTGGTGACAATTTCCTTCTTTTTCTCTTCGAGTTGCTTCTCCAGGGTTTCCAGCCGTGTTGGCGGCGCATCCTTTGGCTTTTCCTCGGGCGTTTCCGTGTTTTCCGGCGGCGGGGGGAACTCGGCCTTCAGTTTGGCGATTACCGAGGCCAACCCATCAAGTTCTGCCTGCAACGTGGCGCCAGGCGGCAACTCCACCAGGGGCGCGCGGCTCTGAAAGGTGCCACCACCAATTTCGGGCACCGTGTTAAAGAAGGCGTAGAACTCGTAAAACTCTTTTTGGGTGAGGGGGTCATATTTGTGATCGTGACACTGGGCGCAGGCCATGGTCGTGCCCATCCAGGTCGTCATGGTGGCGTCTACCCGATCTACTACCGACTTTGTCCGAAACTCTTCTGGGTCGATGCCGCCCTCTTCGTTCAACATGGTGTTGCGATGAAATCCCGTGGCGATACGCTGCTCCAGGGTGGAATCGGGCAACAGGTCCCCCGCCAGTTGTTCCCGGGTGAACTGGTCAAAGGGCATATTTTTATTGTAAGCGCGGATGACCCAATCGCGGTAGGGCCACATGCTTCGGGGGGCATCAATGTGGTAGCCGTTGCTGTCGGCGTAACGCGCCAGGTCAAGCCAATAGCGGGCCCGGTGTTCGCCATAGTGGGGACTTGCAAAAAGGCGGTCCAGCACCCATTCCAGCGCATCAGCACGCTGGTCGGCGACAAAGGCGTCGGCTTCTTCGACAGTGGGGGGAAGGCCCGTGATATCAAGACTCAATCGACGCAACAGGGTGTAGCGATCTGCCTCCGGTGATGGGCTAAGCCCTTCCTTATCCAGCCGGGCGAGGACAAATCGGTCAATGTCATTCCGGGGCCACGCCGTGTTGTTCACGGCGGGTACAGGAGGCTTCACCGGAGCGATGTAGGCCCAGTGGGCTTCAACGGGAGCCCCTTGCGCGATCCACGTGCGGAGGGTCTCGATGTCGGCCGGGTCCAGGGCATCACCCTTGTCCGACGGCGGCATACGGTCATCGGCGTCGCTGGTCGTAATACGGTGGATGAGGGTACTGTTTTCCGGCGCGCCGGGAACGACAGCGGCCGCGCCCGATTTTAACAGCGCCGAAGCGCCCTCCGCCGTGTCCAGACGTAAGCCTGCCTTCCGCGCCGCACCGTCCTGACCATGGCAGGTAAAACAATGCTCCGCGAGTATAGGACGGATGTCCTTGTTGAAGGATAGGGCGCTTTCTTCCCCACTGGCCAGAGGAACATAGGAAAACGCAACGGTCAGGGCTGCCAGAAAAAAACGTGTCAACTGCATGGAGAGAACTTTCCGCCTTGGGCTCTACCAGCAATTGTAAAGCAGTGCCAGAGGCGGTGCAACCGCCAATACACGCCATAACGAACGATAGAAACGAAAGCGGGGTAGCTTAGAGTGGGCCCACAAGAAACAACAGGGACGACGGGGTGCCACCCGATCCCGTTCGACGGCGTCACAGACGCAGGAGGTCGGGTTCGGGTGCCTTGAGCCTGGATTACCTATTCTTGAGTGGTGACGTCACCGTGGCCTTTTGCAGGGCCCTTCATGTTGTCGTACTTTCGCTGGTGTTCTTTAAAGCTACTGCAAGGTGATTGACAGGGCACCGATTCATCCAGGCTCAAGGCACCCGAACGTGCATACCGCAGCCGATAACATCAAATTAGGCGATCATTTGTGTCGCCTATCGTAGACCGTTGCCGTGATTCATCGAGCACGATCGGGTGGCACCCCTGTAGTCGTTTTTGTCCTGAAACACGTACACCGCTTTCGTGGCTACTTCTAATCCACCGTGACGAGCGTGGCCAAGGTAGCCATTTTGGTGGGGCCAATCCCGCTGACCTTTTCCAGGTCACCCGGGGTGGTAAAGGGTTGGCTCTCCCGATAGGCGATAATTTTCAACGCGGTGGCCGGGCCGACGCCGGGTAGCTTCTCCAGTTCATCTTGGGAGGCCGTGTTGAGATTTACCAGCCCTCCGGCGCTTTCGTAGGAAGCGGCTGAGGACGAGCCGGTTGCCAGCGCGTCGGTACCCGGCGCGGGGTCGTCAAATCGATACCAGGCAGAGCGGGTGTAGGCGGGCGGATTGTACGTGATCTCGGGATAGGAATAGGTGACGCCATCCTCAACAAACAGCATGGGGACAAGCAGCGTTGTCTCATCAATGAGGAGGGCCGTGCGGTTGACGTCGGAAAGGTCGCTCTCCGGCAGGGTGCCACCGGCCGCTTCAAGGAGATCGGAAAGCCGAGCCCCGGGGTCAAAGTAATAGAGTCCTTCCTCAGCGACCGCACCAAGAATGCCGACCGCGATCTGTTCGGGGGCCTCAGGCGGTGGGGGAGAAGGGGTGGTCACCGTTACAACCTGGCGTGCCGGTGCGATAGTCGGCGCCGTCACGGCCCCATCCGCCCGTGGAACGAAGGTGTCCGGCGAATGCGTCGACTCGGCGGTGCCCTGCCAGAGGAGGACGGCCGAGCCCAATACAATGGCCCCGGCCACACCCAGCAGCAGCCACTGCTCTCGAACTGTCATCAAGCGGCTTAACATGACCGCCCCCGTAACAACAGGTACCTTTACTACGCTCTTATTTCAGGTTGCCCCGACCCTATCGACCGGAACACATTGCCCGAGTCCGTCAGGAGAACCCCTAGGTCAAAATATCGTGAACCACCTTGCCGTGGATATCGGTGAGGCGGAAATCGCGACCTTGAAACTTGTAGGTCAGTCGTTCGTGGTCAATACCCATCATGTGGAGCATGGTGGCATTCAAATCATGAACGTGAACCGGGTCTTTCACGACGTTATAGGAAAAATCATCGGTTTCACCATAGACGTGGCCGGCCTTCACGCCACCACCCGCCATCCACACCGAGAAATTGCGCCCGTGGTGATCGCGGCCATAATTAACGAGGTCCGAGCCCTGGCAATAGACCGTGCGACCAAATTCGCCGCCCCAGACCACCAAGGTGTCATCGAGAAGGCCTCGTTGCTTGAGATCCTGCACCAGGGCCGAAGACGCCTGGTCCACATCCTTGCACTGTTTGGGCAGGTCACCAGGCAGGTTGCCGTGCTGATCCCATCCACGGTGATAGAGCTGGACGAAGCGCACATCCCGTTCAATCAATCGGCGGGCGAGGAGGCAGTTCGCGGCATAGGTGCCGGGCGTCCGCGCGTCGTCGCCATACATGTCGAAAATATAGTCCGGTTCTTCCGTCACATCCATGAGGTCGGGCACCGACGTCTGCATGCGATAGGCCATCTCATACTGAGCGATACGGGCTTCGATTTCGGGATCGCCAAAGGCATCAAAGGCCATTTTGTTCAATTGGCCAAGACTGTCGAGCATGTTGCGACGGCTGCTTGCCGTCACCCCGGGTGGGTTGGTGAGATAGAGGACCGCGTCTTTGCCACTGCGGAAATTGACGCCCTGGTGTTCGGAGGGCAAAAAGCCCGCGCCCCAGAGACGTTGGAACAGGGCCTGGGCATCCCGCGCCGCGCTACCATGGGAAATGAGCACCACATAGCCGGGCATGTTCTGATTGTCACAGCCCAGACCATAGTTGAGCCAGGCACCCATGCTGGGCCGACCCGGTTGCTGGTGCCCCGTCTGGAAAAAGGTCATGGCGGGGTCGTGGTTAATCTGCTCCGTATTCAAGGTCTTGATGACGCACATGTCGTCGGCGATCTTGGCGGTGTGGGGGAGGAGTTCACTCATCCAGGTGCCCGATTGGCCGTGCTGCTCAAACTTGAACTTGGAGGCCACGACGGGGAATTTGTCCTGTCCCGAGGTCATACCTGTGAGACGTTGCTCGCCCCGAATAGATTCAGGCAGATCGGTGCCGTGCCGTGCCGACATCTGGGGCTTATAGTCAAAGAGATCCTGCTGTGCGGGACCGCCCGATTGGAAGAGATAAATAATCCGTTTGGCCCGGGGTGCCACGTGGGGGTGGCCCAGGACGCCCTGCCCTGCGGAGGCCGGCGCGGTCGCCGCAGCGGCACCATGTTGCTGCATGATGGCCGCGAGAGCCGCGGTGCCGATGCCGGCACTGGTCCGTCCGAAAAACTGGCGTCGGGTTATGTGTTTCAGATGTTCTTGTTCAACGTCCATGGGTAAAACTCCCGGTAGTCTTGATCGTATTCATTATAATCCCATAATGAACAAAGTAATAGCTAAAACTGCCCCCAGGAAGGGGATGACCACCGTGAGGGCCGCCACAGGCAAATAGGCAGAACGGTGGGTTTCTCCACAGATGGCCCGAATCGTGGTCACGACGTAGCCGTTGTGGGGCAGGGAATCAAGGCCACCCGAAGTAATGGCGACGACGCGGTGCAGGGCATCGGGATCGACACCGGCTTCAAGATAGCCCGGTGCAATAAGGGGAAGGGCAATGGCCTGGCCACCCGATGCCGAGCCCGTGAGACCGGCAATGACGCTCACGGCGACGGCGGCCCCTATCAATTCATTCCCGGGTATGGCCGTCATTGCCGCGAGGGCATCGTGGAAGGCTGGCGTCAATTTGGCGATGCTGCCAAAGCCCACGACGGCGCAGGTGTTGGCAATGGCCACGAGGGCACCCAGGGTAGCGGCGGACATGGCCTCGCTGAAATTTTTGAACTGATTTCGGTAGATAAAGATTGCCGCAAGCAGCCCGGCCAGTAAGGCCACGGTCAGGGCCGATTTACCGAAATCCAGGATCATGCTGAAATAGAAGGACGTAGCCAGCACCAGCACGAGAGGAATGCAGCCGAGTAGCGGATGGGGCAGCGCGCTGTAGTCCACCTCGGCCGGGTCGCCCAGGCGTGCGTCGAAGGCTTCGCCCCGGTCTGTTGCCCGCTTGATCATCCGCTGAAACCACCACAAGCCCGTTGCGGCCATAAAGACGGCAACCACGAGGCTGACCTGCCACCCGGCATACTGGGTCGTGCCGAGGTATTTGATGGGGAGGAAGTTTTGTATTTCGATGGAGCCGGCCGACGTCATGGTAAACGTCACCGAGCCGAAGGCCAGTGCCGAGGGAATGAATCGACGGGGAAGGTTGGCCTGCTTAAACAAACTCAGTGCCATGGGGAAGACCGAAAAGGCCACCACAAAAACGCTGACGCCCCCATAGGTGAGCACGGCGCAGGCCGCGATGATGGCGATGGCGGCGTGGCGAATGCCCAGTTTCTGCACGACCCAATGGGCTACGCTGTCGGCGGCACCACTGTCTTCCATCACTTTGCCAAACATGGCCCCGAGCAGAAAAACGACAAACCAGTCCTGCAGGAAGGACGCGAAGCCCATCATGTAATTTGCCGAAAGACTATCCCCGCCATCGGCCAGGGGCGGCAGTAGGGGGATGCCACTCGTGAGGGCGACCACCAGGGCACACAGGGGGGCCGCGATAATGATATTCATGCCACGGATGGTGAGGACAATCAAGAGGGCCAGCCCCCCAACAAGTCCAATCATACTCAAGGTCATACAACTCCCCTTTGGGAAAATTCACGGCGACGGCAGGTCTACACCACGACCAACTTCGCAAAAGCTCCCAAAACATGAAAGCTATAGTTCGTTGCTCAGGTTTTTGTGATGGTCTCATCCATATTCAGGATAACGCTGGCCACGGTGCTCCAGGCGGCCAGTTCCGTGTGCTTCAATGTGTCGTTGGCAGGCGCCATGCCCACCGAGAGCAGGGCTTCCGCCCGTTCCGGTTCTTTCTCGAACCCCGACAATTCCGACGCGTAGAGATTCTTAAGTACAATAAGTTCTTGGTCCGTCGCGGGGCGGGAAACAGCCAAGAGGAAGGCGTGATTCAAGCGCTCTTCCGGCGTGTCACCCGCTTCCGTCATCATCCGTTCTGCCAGGAAGCGGGAGGCCTCCACAAACTGGGGATCGTTCAACAGGGTCAAGGCCTGGAGGGGCGTGTTGGAACGACTCCGTTTTACGGTGCAGGTTTCCCGGTTGGGGGCGTCAAAGAGCATCATGCTGGGGGGCGGGCTGGTCCGTTTCCAGAAGGTATACATACTACGACGGTAAAGCTCATCGCCCTCGCCGAGGGTAAATACCTGGGCCGTAAATCCACCACCATAGCCCACTTCTTTCCAGAGTCCCAGGGGCTGATAAGGCCGCACACTGGGCCCACCGACTTCCAGGTTCAGGAGACCGCTGATGGCCAACGCATTGTCCCGAATCGCTTCGGCGTCCAGTCGAAGTCGGGGCGCATAGGCGAGAAGGCGATTGCGCGTGTCCAACGCCCGCGTATCTTCCCGGTGGCGCGAGGCCTGGCGATAGGTCGAGGAGGTCACAATGAGTCGATGAATGTGGCGCACGTCCCAGCCGCTTTGTATAAACTCGGCCGCGAGCCAGTCGAGGAGTTGGGGGTGGGAAGGCATCTCGCCCTGAGAACCGAAGTCTTCCGTCGTTTTCACGAGTCCAACGCCAAAATACTGCTGCCAATAGCGGTTTACCGTGACCCGTGCGGGCAGCGGATTCACCGGATCCATCAGCCACCGTGCCAGGCCGAGGCGGTTGTTTTCTTCTCCTTCCGGCAAGGGCGGCAACACGGCCGGCAACCCGGGCTCTACGGTCTCGCCGGGCTGGTCATATTGCCCCCGACTGAAGATAAAGGTTTCCCGGGGCTCGGCCATCTGATCCATGACCATGGCCGTAGGAAGGTTTTTCTCGAAGGCGTCTTTTTCTTCCTGCTTGGCGGCCAGCACACTATCAAGGGTTTGCCATTCTGGTGCATTGAGCTTGCGATAGAAGTCCCGTAGCCCATCTTTCTCCCCCTCGTTCCGGTCTTCAACGGCCTTGGCGAGGATGGTTTCGATGGCTACCGGGAATTCCCCGGCTTGTTCCTGGGTGTTGGCGAAATAAAAGGCGTAGGCATTGCCGTAGTTGACGATTTTCATCATCAGGACATTTTCGCCCTCCTTTAAGTCTACCGTGATTCGGTCCTGATCTTTTTCCACGCCCCGGGAAATGTTGTTGTCATGGACGACCCGGTCGTTGAGCCAAATCTTAATAGCGTCGTTGCTGCCCACGGAAAGGGTGGTTTTTCGTGCGGTGGGGGAAATGATCTTGCGGTAGAGATAGGTTGCACACACATTGCCACTGAGGGCGTTGATTGTGCCATCGGCATAACCCGGTACGACCAATTGCCACTTCTGCCGACCATCGGGGTAGGTGGCTTCCAGGTCGACGCCCTGTTCCGGCTCGAAAGCCGTTGCATAGGCGGCCTTGCCGTCGGTGGCGGTGTAGGGCCCGGCAATATACCACTGATTCAGGCGTGCCCGGGACATGGCTTCATCTTTGGTTACCGACACACGGAAACGTCCCGTATTGTGTCCGCCAAAGCCGCTTTCATGGCGCAAGCGAATTTTGAGGAGCGCTCCCTGGGCGAAACCAATGGGAATCTCGGGAACAAAAACGGCCGTCCGGCCACCGGGCGACTCGTGACCTCCAGCACCATACCCCGTGTCAAGTTTGCCGTCGATGGCCTTCTCAATTTCCAGTGTTGTCTGCTCATAGTCCACATCGCCGGAAATCAGATTGACCTTGGTGAATTTCGTTTCACCACCGATGGGGCTTATCTCTACTTCAAGCTCGCTCAGGACGAGGTTGCCATTGTCGGCGCGACCGAGGCTATGCTCGGGCGCCTCCGGGTTGGTGAGCAACTCCAGGCGCAAGCCCGTGATGCCCGATTCGTCGAGTGGATATACGGCTTCAAAAATCTCCGTGGCCGGGTTCTCGCCGCTGGCCAGGATCACACCATCGTCCTGGGCCGTCAGGGTGGTGCCGTTGGTGGCGGCGACGCTGGTCGGGTTCAGGGCGGTCCATTTATTCTGGAGCTTCTCCCGGCTGGCGACTTCCCACAGCCCCTGTGCCGCATCAACTTCCGGCATAGGCTTGCGCATTTCCTCGCGGATGCCCGTAATTTCGGCTTCCAGCGCGGCGAGGCGGGTATCCTGCTTGTCGTTGGTGGCCCGCATGCGGGGAACGGAATTGCCATCGCGACCATCGATGCCGTTTTCGCTGATGGTGTTGAAATAGGCGAACATCTGGTAATACTCGGCCTGCGTAATGGGGTCGTATTTGTGGTCGTGGCACTGGGTGCAGGCCATGGTCAGTCCAAGCCAGACGGTGCCCGTCGTGTCTACCCGATCCATCACATACTGGGAACGATATTCCTCCGCGATAATGCCGCCTTCAAAGTTGATCATGTGGTTGCGATTAAAACCGCTCGCGAGCTTTTGATCATTCGTCGCATTGGGCAATAAGTCACCAGCCAACTGTTCAATGGTGAATTCGTCAAAGGGCTTATTCTCTTTAAACGCACGAATGACCCAATCGCGCCAGGGCCACATATAGCGCTCGTTGTCGATGTGGTAGCCATTGGTATCCGAATAACGTGCCGCATCCAACCAGAACCGCGTCATGTGTTCCGCATGTTCCGTGGATTCCAGCAGGCTCTCCACCAATCGCTCATAAGCACCGGGCTGCTGGTCGGCGAGAAAGGCTTCTACGTCGGCAATCGTCGGGGGCAGGCCCGTCAGGTCGAGATAGAGCCGACGTACCAGCGTGCGTCGGTCCGCCTCGGGGGAAGGCGCGATGCCATTCTCTTCCAGCCGGGCCAACACGAAATCGTCTATGGGATTGCGGACCCATTCCACGTGTTCAGGAGTAAGCACTTCGGGACGGGTGATAGTCTGGAAGGACCAATGTTCCTCCCAGGACGCACCTTCCTGAATCCACCGGGTCAGGGTTTGTATTTCTTCCTCGGTGAGTTGCTTGGGGTGGTCGGTCGGCGGCATACGCTCATCGACATCGGCGCTCGTAATGCGGGCGACCAGACTGCTTGTCGCCGGATCACCGGGCACCACCGCCTTCAGGCCGGATTTGAGTTCCTGGAGGATTCCATCGTGGGTATCCAGGCGGAGGCCTGCTTTCCGTTTTTTACCGTCTTGCCCATGGCACGCGAAGCACTTGTCCGAAAGAATAGGCCGGATATCGCGATTGAACTGAACGGGGTCGGCGTTGGCACCGGAACTGACGAGCAGTGCAGATGCCGTCACACTGGCACCTACTAGGAGTGAGAAATACGTAGTTTTCATAATGTTTCACCTCAACTGGCGATTATTTCAGAATGGCGGGGTTGATTCAACTTCGGGCGGCCCCGGCGGGAGTTGCTTTTGGGTGGATCGGGCCGCCTTTACTTAGACGAAGATAGACCTCGATCAAATCCAGTAAGTTAGTTTTACCAGTGCACGCAAGCTTCTGCAAGAGGCCAAGGTACGGGCAGCTTGACCAGTATCTCCTAAAAAGCAGCCTTTGACAATTGGGAGCGCAGGTCTCGGACGCGCCGTGGGAGTGCGGCCCGCCTGCCACGGGCCGAAGGCACGTTGTATTACGCCTTCGACGTAATGCAGGCGAGCCGCCTGCGCTCCCAAGCTCCAAGTCTATAAGCTGGAAACCAAATGGCTTGGAAATAGTCCGAGATGAATCTTCGCCTATTTACTTAGACGATTCTCGGTGCCGGGTGGTTTCGTCGGCCTGCCGTTGCGACGCCGTCGTGGCCTATGAGATCATAGGCCCTCTGTAGTATCCATTCTTTTTGAAAGGCCTTCCATGTTGTTCCCGTTTCGTTCTGTTCTTGTCTTGAGTTTGCTGTGGGGTGCGTCGGTTTCTGGGGAGGAATTGTTCCGAGACCTGTCGCTGGAGGGGGGCTTCAATCTCTCCGCCGTGACGTCTACCTCCACACCCTTGGAATTGGGACCGATTCTCGTGCAGACACCAGACACCCAACCGCAGTGGCGACTGGCCCAATGGGGCACCCGATTCAATCTTATGGACGCCACACCCACGGTATCGGAACAGGGCGACCGGGGCGTGGCCAACGCCGGCAAAGCCGTCGTCATTCACAACGGCGGCCTGGGCGGGGAAGGCGTCACCCTTACGGTCCTCGGTGGCGCAGAATATGGCGGTGCGCTACGAAAGCAGGGAGAGCTCTGGCCCCACTTGCTGGTGGAACAGGCCTTCACCGAAGCCTTCCGTTTTACCGACTTTTCACGACTCGACTTTGCCCTCGATTTTAAGGTGGTGCGATGCACCCTGGCCACCGAAAAGGAAGTCAGGAAAGACCTGCACACGGGGCAGATCACGGCCTTCTTTTCCGTCCACAACAAAAATAGGGAGAGCACGGATTTTAACGATATGATCTGGTTTGGCCTGCCCATATTTGATGTGCGCTTTGAATTGCCCAATGGACACCAGGCCGTGGACAGGGGCAAAGACGATGCCACAGGAAAATTTATCTGCACCCTGCCCGGCAGTCAGTTTTATGAAGCCCCCACAGGCGATGGAAAATGGCATGCCCTTCGTGGTGATTTGGTGCCCCTCATGACAGAAGCCCTTGCCGCCTCCCAGGCGAAGGGTTTTCTGAAAGACACGAAACTCGGTGATCTCCTGCCGAGCTCCTTTAACTTGGGTTGGGAAGTGCCCGGTCCCTACGACTGCGAAATTACCCTGAAGGGCCTGAGCCTGAACGGCGTGCGCGCGGACAAAGGCTGAAGGCCTGAATCCAAGCTAATCCACCGGCTCTACCGGTCCGTCGCGTTCTTCTACGGTTAGCTCAAGCAGCATAATTATTGCCGTGTTGCAGAATAGGTCGGTGCGACGCGCTCTTAGCCCCGGAGGGGCGGCATAACGTAGCCCAGGGCGATGCGAAGTAAGCCCTGGGATCGTGGATGAAACTCAGATAGCCCCAGCGGGGCGGCATAGAATTTTTGGAGATGGGACCCCGTCGCGCCCTATGCCGCCCCGCTGGGGCTCGTATCGGCCTGTGTCGACCAAAACCCAGGACTCGCTACGCTCGCCGCTGGGCTTCCATGAGAAGGTCTTGTCAAGTACGGGGTGACGTGGCACCCTTCCTT
>CAXBPH010000122.1:0-19454 GCA_963977445.1 uncultured bacterium
ATTGCTTATCCATCCCCGCCTCCTTGATGAAGGCTTCCGCCATCGCCTTTCGCCGTGGATTAATCATGACCGGTATGCCAAAACACGGCTTCGAATAAATCTGCGCAGGAAGGACGGCGTCGTAGGTCATCCCGTCGCCCACAATTGCCCGTATGATCTCATCAAACCGCGTTGTAAACCAGGGTTCCGAAATAAAGTGGGGCCATCCCGTGTCGGCCATACTGCAGTTTACAACCAGTAATCGCAATATGCCCTCGGTCTCGCCGCCACATTGTCGCTTGAATAGCTTGGTACGAAGCTTCTTTCCCCATTCCGACCAGGCGCATTCCTCCGCGCTCCCGACTTGAAAGAACAATTGGGTATCGGTGGATTGTGTGCCCCAATGGATGGTAATTTCGCGCTCGTCAGAATCCTCGTAATATTCCTCGCAAGTAACTCGAATCTCGGTTTTCCCGCCGGGGCCATCCACTACCATGTCGGACGAGGGCCGCCCCTCGGATAGCCAGGCTTTGGCTTTTGCCTGGAATTCTATTAGCCAGGCGTGGAGCTCCTTCTCGGCGCTGGGAAACGTATAGGCGTAGAACACATCATCCTGGTTCCACTCGCCGGCTATTGATTTGGGACCGGCTTCTACGCGCAGCTCAAAGCCGCAAGGCATCTCAAGGTATCGCAGTATGGCTCGAAGATACTCCTTGACCAGTTGAAATCCCGCAAAGTCGGTCGGTGTATAGATCTCGACGCGAACTTCGTCTTCTGATGATTGCAAAATTAAGTCGGGGCACTTGGAGGCACCTCCCGATTCTGGTGCCACAAGTTGGCTGCCAAAGTACGAGTGCAAATGTGCAAACAAGAGCAATTCGGCGCTGCGCTGCGCTCGTTCAAACGGTTTTTTCGTTTTGAGTATCGATTTACCAATGGGTCCTGAGAGAGGTAGCCATGTATTTATAAGCTCCAGGAGTTCTTTTGAGGATTCGTAATGGGTATTGTTCAATAAGCGAACAATCTCCAGCTCCGAACGCCCGGAATCAGGAATCGAAATTGATTTCGCGATTTCCGGGTAGTCGCCAAGTACTTGGTGTACTTTCTTGGATATGGGGTAGGTGACGCAGACCGTGCTCATCGGTTGACCTCCTCTACCGAGCCACGCGTTCTATTTGTAGCACACAACAAACTATGGACAGCCGGGACGGCTATCCTACATTCTATCTTGTTCGTCAGGTCCCTCATCGTGCTTTCACCTCCGCCACAACGGCGTTGACATCGTCTTCGGTGAGCTTGCGGGGGCACCAGTCTACTTTGGTTGTGGCCTTACCGCTTTTGCTGGTCTTGGTGACTTCGGCCTCTTCCCACAGGGCCGCTTCGAGGTCGTGGGCGATGGCGAGGCTGCGGTCCTGGTGGGCGGCGCGGACGACGCGGTCGGGCCAGTAGCCCATGGCCAGGTGGGCCCAGTCGTAGTCGCCTTTTTCGAGTTTGGCCCAAGTGGCCTTGAGTACCTTCTGCCAGGGCTTGTGGCGGAATAGGGGCCAGAGGGGCGCGGCGGTGATCTGGACGCCGTCGTCGTGATTCGGGTGGTAGGTCGGGGCAATCTTCAGCAGGGTGTCGCGCAGTTCGATGAGTTCGAGCTCGAAGGCCTGGAGGGACTCGAATTGCTTCTCGTCCTCCGCCGTCCGTTCCGCGCCCTTGCTGCGCAGGGCCGTCACGTCCGCGCTCACCTGTTTGAGTTTTGGCTCCACGTAGTCGTTGATGGCCGTGTAGAGGGTCTGGCTCGTCAGGCGGGGGTAATAGACCCACAGGGTGTAGCTGCCGCTCGTCGTCGTGAGGGGCCAGTAGATGGGCGCCTTGCGGCGGCTCTTGGAATAACGCTGGAGGTGAAAGGGGAAGAAATCCCGTTGTAGCCAGCGGCGCACGTCGCCGGGCACGGGCACGTCCACACGGGCCAGCACTTCCTCCACGAGGCGCGCCAGATCGTCCGGGTGGCCGGGGTCGTCCAACAGGATGCCGCCGTGGGCATGGAAGGGCGCGTCGCCGTCGGGCAACATGCCTGGACTCTTCGCGGGCAGCGGGTCGAAAGGTTCGGGTTCGGGAGGAGCATCGCGCTCGCCCGTGGCCAGACGCCAGTCGAAGCGGCCAAAGGCCACGCCCACGGCCCAGGAGAGAAGTCCCACGGTCGCGTCCGCTTCATCGTTGGATTCTTCTTCCGAACCGGCGTCGTCGATTACATCTAGCATATCTTCGGATTCAGGTAGCGCATCTGTTCCCATAGCAGCCACCCGGTCAGATTCGCAGAACCCGTAGAGTCTAAATGCGATATCGTCTATTCGCGTTTGAAATTCTGCGAGTTCAGACTCAATCGCCTCTGGCTTGAAGTCACTCAAAAGAGATTGCAATGCGGAAGGTAATAGGAACGCGTGAGAATTTTCGTTTGCGGTATTTAATTTTCGTTTTAATGACCACGAGCGATGGGCAAGGGTTTGCAGTACGTCAGCCTCGATTGGATCCGGCTTTGCCCATGGCATACGCTGCAAAATTCCAACAATAAATTCTGGAAATCCGAATCTACCCAGAGCAGCTTTGAACAAGTAATCAAAGGCTGCGCTATTAAATACTGCAAGCGTCAGCAATTCATCTCCGAGTGCCGGAAACGCCGAGTAGCCGCGGACCGAGAATATACAGTCTGTTGGCATGAATTGAGGGGCGAATCGACGAGCTCTCAGCGGCCACGTAAGGCCAGGACGTCGGAAATACTTGCGTTCTGTCTCGCCTAGCATCCAAACGTTGGAGCGAATATTACCTTTCGCGTTCAAGTTGCTTTTTATCTCTAGGCCATCGCAATTCCAGTTAACTACTAGGAATATATCGGTGTAAAAGGGTGAAAAGGCACCGCCCTTTGCGAATCCCGGCCATCGCCCATTGTCTGCCGAAACTTCCCACCACGCTCGTACAAATCGGAAATCGTCTGCAGTGGCTAACCCTTGCTTAACGGTGCGGGCCTCGTTCTCAAATGCAGGAAACTCCATAAACTTGTTGCGGACAGACTCACTGACCCAATAGGCAAAGGGCGATCCTGGAATCTGTCGGAAGTTGGCGGGATCAAGTTCGAACACGCGATTATCTCTTGTCTGGATGGCTGCTAGTAGCGAACTCTGTTTATCCTTGTCGGTCAATATTCGTAAGAACGTGGTCATGCTTGTTTCTCCAGTACATAGGCGGCGGCTTCCACCATGGCGTCATCCATCACACCATGCCCCAGGTCGGCCATGACCTCCGGCGTCCCAATACCTAGAACGACCTCCTCGCGCCATTTTTTGTAGCTAGAGAGAAAGAAACAGGTGCGCGAGGTGATTGCGCCAATACGCCCGCCCGTTCGCAAGAGCTCCATTCCCCGCTCGACAAAGATGGCCAGTAGGTCGTTCTTGCTGCGGGGATAAGCCTTCCCGAGTTGGGCTTTCGTGTTGCTGGCCAGGGCGCCGAAGGGGGGATTCATCACCACTACATCGAAGACTTCGCGGCAGAGGTCAATAAGCCGCAGTCCCTGGAGGGCATCCTGGGCGAAGAGTCGTCCCTGATACGTAGACTGGGCGGCGTGGGCGAAGTCGGTGAGGGCGCCGCGGAGTCGATCTTCCGCCTTTTCCCATTGGGCCATGTCTTCCGCTTCGAAGAGATCGCCATGTTCCCCGAAGACCTGGCGAATGAGCCGGGGGAGTTCCCGCTCCACCTGGAGGAGGACGCCCAGCTCGGGCAGGCCCTTGAGGAGGGTGAGGGTTTTCTCGAAGAGTTCGGCATCGAGGAAGTCCAGTTGTTCGCTGAATTGTGCCCGCAATTCCGGCTCGGCGGGGGGGGGCCACGGCGGCCACCACATGGCCCTGGCCGATGCGGGGCCGGTCCTTCGCCGCCGTGCCCCCTTCGTGCCAGGCGCGCTGGGCGCGGAGCCAGAGGGCGAGGGAGGCGATCTGAGCGGCACGGGCATCGATATCGACGCCGTAAAGGTTGTGCTCGATGATGAGGCGTGGGATGAGTCTGCGGAAGTTCGCCAGGGCTTCTTCTTCGGTGTATTCTTCACAGGTGATGTAGTCCGGCTTATTGCCACGAAAGGCATAGGCGGTCACCAGGCCCTCGTTGAGGAAGGCGTTCCAATCCGTCCCGGCCAACCGCCGGACGAAGGTGATGCCCGACCAAGCTTCGACTTTTTCAGGGCAGTAAAGGTGAAATCGACCAGGTGGGTGGAGCGGCCCGGGAGACTGTACGACCAGCATGGCCGTCTCGCGGGTGAGTGGCTGCCCCATGGCATCACAGGTCAGCCTGTCCCAGTTTCGAACCGAGACGCTGTCGGCCTTGATCCAACATGCGGGAAACTGGTCCCGGAATGATTCGTCGGCCTTCCAGGCTTCCTCGTAAATGGTCTGCATGAGATCAAAGGCGTAGAGGAGGAAGTGCCCACTGCCGCAAGCCGGGTCGAGGATCTTCAGTTCGCGGGGATCCTTCCGGGGCCGGTACGGCACCAGCACCGGCGCCCGGAGCAATGCTTCCTGGGAGCGATCCGCTCCTTCGCCCGCGCGCAGCCGGTCCAGAATTTCCTGCCCGGCCCGCATAGCGAGGCTGCCGCTTCGGAAAATCGTGCCACACCCACTTTGGCGATCCGCGCGCGCACACAAAAATAGAAAGTCCCACAATTCTTGCAAGGGCACCGCCTTCAAATCGTCCCGTGCCCGGTACTGCTCCTCTAGATGGTAAAGCTTCGCCGGACTGCCTTCCCGCGCGTATCCATCGACACAGTATCCAAGCTGAACAACGAGGTCGACTTGCTTTTTCTCCTCCTCCGGCCAGTCGGGGATCCTCCCCTGGCGCAACGCATCGGCCAGGGGTTTCACCCCGCCGCCGTATTCATCGTCCGCCGTCGACTTTGCGAGGAAAACGTCATTCGGCCGCCGGAGGAGGTACTGGCAGGTGTCTTTCAGGGCGGTCTGGCCCTGGCACATCTCATACCACGTACGCCCGAGGGTGTTGTCCACGAGGAACTCCACCACATAGCGCGGGGTGAAGAACTGGTTGCGGACGGCGAGCTCCCGGCTGTTGCGCGGGGCCTGGGAGGCATCGCGCATGGCCTTGCGCTCTTCCTTGGAATTGAAATATTGGTAGATCCAGCCGATGGCCTCGTCTTCCGCCCAGAGCATTGCCAGGTCGCCATGGTTGATCTCGGCCAGGAGCTCCAGGAGGGCGGTCTCCCGGGGGAAGAGTCGGCCCATGGGGGAATAGCGGTCGAAGAGGACGGGGAGATCGAGGGCGAACTCGTCGAAGACACTGAGGAGATAGCAACGGTAGGCGTCGCCCGTTTCCCCGAGGGCGGGCCCGGCAAGGCGCTTGTAAAGCTGGAAGCCCTTGGACTCATAGCCCTGGGCGACGGATTCGAGGAGGAGTCCCCGGGCCTCGGCCATGCGGAGGGCGCAGAGGCGGTTGAGAACGGTGAAGGCCTGCTCGCGGACGAGACGGTCGAGGGCGGCCTGGGTGTCGCGCTTGGGCATGTTGGCCAGCATGTGCTCCAGGATTTCCCGGAGGAGGCTGGCGGTCTCCCGGCCCCGGGCGTCCAGGGCGGTGAGCTGGTCGAGATCGGTGATGGTGCCCGACTTGGGGTCCAGGCCGTATTCATGCTGGAGTTGGCGCGTGAAATCGGTGCCCAGGAGGTCCCGGGCGGTGTTGACAAACTTCTGGAGGCGGTTGCGTGTGGCGTTATCGAAGGCCATGGGGTATTACTCCTCGAACCTAAAGGTGACTTCGATATCGCTGGTGATAGTGAGCTCGTTTTGCAGGATCTGGAGCTCCTGGATGAGGGCCTGGAGGCGCTGGGCGTCGTTTAGCGCCTTGGGAATGCGCACCTCGCGCCGGAGGGTTGTTTTGCCCTTCTTTTTCGCTTCCTCTTCCTCATCGAGGAGTCGCTTTCGCCGACGCTCCTCGCCCGTGCGGTGAATGCCCGCTTTTTGCGCACTGACCTGGTTCGCCAGCTCAATTTCGTTGCACAAAAGGGACTGAATCCCTTGGATATCGTCGCTGGCCGCGATAATGTAGCCATCGAGCTTGCCGAGTTCCTGGGATTGCTCTTCCTGGGTCAATTCGAGCCACTCGGGAAGGTGCTGGAGGTCTTTTTGGGCTTCCTTGACCGCGGCCTGCTGGGTGTCGGCCATTTTCTGGGCCGTGTCGCGAATGGCGGCCTGGAAGTTGGACCGGGTGGTGTTCAGGTCGGCCTGGTGCTCGTGAAAATTCTTCTTCTCGAGCCGATCCTGGAGGTGGGCAATGTCTTCGGCGAGTTCGGTCTTGAGATTGCCGGAGCGGCCCGAGTTGGGGAAGCCCTTGATGGCGCTGTCCATCTCGCGGAGTTGTCGGATGGTTTTCTCCAGGCCGTCGCCGAGGGCCTTCACCACAGCCATGGCCCACTTGATGCCGTCGTAGAGGGGGGCATCTTCCCCGCCCAGGCGCTGGGGGGCGTCGGATGCGTCGGTGGAGAGAATAGTGCCAATTTCCTCGTGGATGGCTTGAACGTCGTGGCAGCCGGGGAGGCCGAGGTTTTCCAGCTTGCCTGCAAGGGGTCCGCACCATTGCTGACACTTGGTGAGGGTCTTCATGGCGGCCTTGCTGATGTCTTCCTCCAGGGGCACGACGCCTTCGCCAGAGAGATCGGTGAGCCGTTCCGCCGCCCGGGCCAGGAGCTCGTTGGAGGGTTTGTCTTCCCGCAGGGCGACCCCGACCTTCTTGAAGGCGTTGTTGGTGCGGAGGGCTTCGATGGCTTGCTGGCCGTTCACGGTGACCTCGTGCCCGCCGATCTTGAGCTTGATCTCGCCGCTGACGAGGAGGGCAGCCACGAGATAGCGGAGGGTATCCTGGGACCAACCGAAGGGGGCGGCGGTAAAGTGATCCATGAGGCGCTTGCCCTCGGTATTGCCGTTGCGATCGAGGTAATCCTTGATGCTGACGAGTGCCTTCTGGTCGCTGCGGATCCGGGGGCTTCCACCGGTCACCTCGACCAGACCGAGGGGGTCGGTCTTCACATTAGCGGCCTTTAGATTGCCCAGACGGAGGAAATCTTCGGCGAGGGACGTATCCAGGCGCAGGGGCGCTTCGTGGAAGCGGTCGAAGACCTGTTCTGCTACGCCCGACAGGTATTTCTTGCCTGCTTCGAGGACATCCTGGTGGAGGCTGTCTACTGCGGTAATATCACCCTTGAAGACGAAGGACCCCTGGGCCAGGTGCTTCTTCAGCACCCGCTGTAGCTCGGCGGAGAGCCGTTCCGCCCGGTCCAATTGACCGGCACAATATTCCTTGATCTCCTGATCGGGGTCGTTCTTGTGGCGCCGGGCAATTTCCTGGCACCGGAAAATCTCTCCGAGCGCACCGTCGGTCTGGGCATCGCTTCGGGCGACGAGGAAGATGGTAAAGCGTTCGCCCTGCTGCCGGGAGTCACCCACACGATCGGCACGGGCATGCTCGTATTCATCGGGGCTCACAAACTGGATAACCGTCTGGATGGGGTTGCGGTCCCCTTCGAGGCTGCTGGCCATGGCGCCCGTTGTGGCCGACTTGATACCCGAGGTAATGGTCAAGGCATTGTGCAGCCGCGTGGCGGGGAGGGGTGAAAAGATTGCGCGCAGGGCATCGTTGAAAATGCGTCGCGTTTCCACGGCGCGCAGGGGCAACTGGGCCCGCTCCTGGTCGATGTCGTTGAGGCGCTCACTGAAGAAGCAAAGGCTGCCGTCCTTCTCGCCGAAAGGGACAAAGCCGTTGTTGATGAGTTCGGCGATGGCCGATTCCACGGCGTCGCGCTGGGATGGCGCGGCGATGCCCGGGTGCATGAGAGACGCGACGTTGTGCCGGTTGACGGGCATATTGCTGAGGATCTGCAAGATGGCCACGGTCTTGGCGATGTCCTGATGGAGGGCCGAATCGGGAAACTGCTGCCGGGCTTTCTCCACGGCACTGTGGGTCGTGGAAAAGGCGCGCCGGATATCCTTCTCCAGGCAGTCATAGAGCGTGACGGTGGTGGCGAGCCAGCCAAGTTCTTGATCGGCAACGGGTTTCTGGCCGGGTACACCTTCCACCAGCACGTCCTGGATGACCTTGATAGCCGAGCGAAGGCCGATGCCACCGGTGGTCTTCGCCAATTGGCCGAGGAGATGCAGGAGGATTTCGAAGTGGGCCGGCAAAAATGGGTACAGATCGATGAAGGTCTTCTCGTCGAAGTCGGCGTCGTAGAACTTCGCGTCCTGGAGCTTGGTATTGTGGCGGAGCGCCTGCCCGTGCTGGGCGAAAAGGGCCTTGAGCTCCTTGTCGCCCGCCGGTGCCTTGCCCAACAGGCGCTTGGTGCAGATTTCCTTGATGTCCCGCGATTCCAGGTCCACCTGGATGGGGAAACGATCTTTCAGCTTGAAGAGTTCGGGCGAATTGATGGCGGTGCGCGGGTCGTCCTCGGTGAGGGTTTGCTGGGCGGTACCGATAAACCAGACCTTGCCATCGCCGATTTTCTTGAGGTTTTCGGCGAGACCCTGGAGGTTCAGAATGAGGTTCTGTCGGGAACCCACATATTGGCCCACCTCGTCCACCACAAAGAGGATGTATTCTTTCCCCGACGCTTCACGGACGATGTTGATCATTTCTTCCACCCGCTCGGTTTCGAAGCGAATATGCTCTCCGGCCTCTGTGTTGAATGAGGCGGGTGTCTTGAAAAGCTGCGGATACATGGCGTGCGCGACATCGGGAATGACGCTGTCGACGACGAGGGGATCGTCTTGAATATGCTTCCAGGGGACGCCCACCTGCTCATCGATACGCTGCTGAAATTCTTCGGTCCGTTCGTCCTGACGCACCTTTCGCTCGAAGGCAGCAACCTTCAGGTTTCGGGAGTAACCGGAGGCCTGAAGGACTTTGTAGTAGAGGACGGTGGAGATTTCTTCTTGCGTGGCACCGGCTACCATATCGCTGGCGAGATCGAGAAGAATAACTTTGGCCGGAAATTTCTTCGCCAGCGAGGTGAGCAGGGCCTTGGTCTGGGGACGCTCGAAGCGATTCTGAAAATGTTTGAGGAAAGGGTCGCCATCGACTGTCACGCTGTCGTCTAAGGCGAGACCGAGGTATTTTGTAAAGGAACTTTTACCCGACCCGTAGAAGCCAGACACCCACACGCCAACCTCGTTCTGGCCGCCGACTTCCATGGCAGTTTGCATCTTCTCGAGCAGTTTCTCACACTGTTCTTCGATACTTTCTGTGACGATGTATTCGCCGATTTCATTCTTGAGTCGTGTTTCCTCGTTGACTTTGTAGGTGATTACCTTTTCGATGGTGCGATGAATGTCTTTCGCCAGATCGAAGAGTTCCCTAATCTGCATGCTGCCTCCCTTATCCGCCGACGTGGCAGGAACGGTAATTGCCATCGTCGGGGTAAAAACCCAGAAAACTCAGTGTGCTCTTGCCCGCGCGCTTGCCAGGATAGAAAAACACCGTAGGTACATAAAACTTCTCAGACAAGGCACCCTCGATCGCACCGATGCGCATGTAGGGATGAAGCGCTTCCAGATCGGTCACGAGCAGGATGCCATTGTTAGCGTCTTTGAGTTCTTCCAGTTTGGCCGCCAGCCGCCTCTCGATGTCCTTCTCCTGCTCCAGCCGGTTGGCAATGGATGCATTCGCCTTTTCCCACGCCAGGGGTTGCCTGGAATCCGCGCGAAGCCAGAGTTTGCGCAGGGGCGCACTACGGACGATATCGAGCACGGCTTCCGCGATGGAGAAGGTATGCACCTCCCAACCCTCGTTTCTCAGTCGGGCTTCCCAAGCTGGCAACTGGCGCTTCACATCGAGAATGAGTTTCGGAGCAAACACGAGATAGTACACGGGCTCAAAGCTTGCGTGCGAAAGCTCCCGTCCGCGCCGAACGCGTTCGAGAAGTTCGTTGAAGTCATCCTTCATTGAGGGCATACCGCAATTCCTCCATGTTCTGACAGTTCCAACTTATCCGAACAACATTGCTGGCGGCCTGTAGAATCAGCAATCCGCGAAGTGCGAGGCGCTTCAGGAGATCCAATACCTCGTGACGCTCCAAGGCGAAGAGTTCCCAGTCGGGATGGGCCATGATGCCGTTGTCGCCCACGCCCGCAAAATGAAGGTCATAGGCGATAACACAGGCGACCGTGGGACGGCAATGGTAGGGCACCATCTTTCGCAAATTTCCACGGCCCTTTTCCAGGAGTCCAAAGTCCGTACAACACCCCAGGAGATAGCTGGAGACCCGTTTGACTGTCGATTCGGACCAAAGACGGGTAGTTTTTCCACTTTGGTTGGCGCGAATCACAAATTCACGGGCTTGGTCGAGGTGGAGAGTGTCGTGCCCCGTGGCGTAGTGTGGCCAGTAAACTTGGGTAACAAAGTCGCGGAGTATTGCGTTTGCCCGACAGGTATAACGAAATAAGAGCTGTTGGATGTCGGCCGGTGAAAGCACGTTGCCCAGTTCTTTCAGGAGGGACGCTGGCTGTGCATTCTCACACAGATAGCGGGGCGCAAAGCATTCCATGACGACATTTCGAAGCCGTCGAGCAGAGACATTTGGAAACTGGCCTGATTCAAGTACCATGCGGCTGAGCGTGGTTGTATCCACACCTGGCTCCCATAAATTGAGCAATGTCTGTGTCTCTTGAATGAGTCCCAGACCGGCCTGGAGCTGCGTCGTATAAAGTCGGTTCTGGATCATGGGTCTTCTTTAAAATAGGGAAAAGTCTTGATGCCAGCCGAAAAGGCAGCCAGATATAGCCCCCCCACATGCCGCCAGATATCTGGCTTAAACAGGTCTGTATGAGTTCCCACACATGTGGGTCCCTCGGCATTTTTGGGAGGGCGCTCGGTCAAGGATTCCAGCACGGTCTCCAGCGCCCCGTTGTCCCCCAGATCCAGCTCCCCCGGTTGCCCCAGCTGATGGATCAGCGTCTCGTGAAGTCCCTGCTCCAGTTCTTCAGGGAGCCTGAACAGGTGGTACGTCTTACCGACGCCAATAAAATGGTCGTGTGGGATAATGGCCGCTGCACACAAGGCATGGTACTGTGCCAGGCGGGTCGAGCGGGGAAACACTGGCGTCAGAAACGGCTCGCTCGTCTTACTGCTGAAGTTGGATTCCCACCACTTCGGCGTCTTTCGTTCACCGAGACCTCCGACTATGAGCCGTAAGAGGATCAGGTTCTTTTGCAGGGAATCGGGCAAGTCTATCTCCTGAAAATACAAAAAACTCTAATTCTGTGGAGAGCGAGAGCCCCTTTCTGTGAAATGAGTCCCATTGAATGAATCCAATAATCGCCCAATTATTCCACTTCGAAGTGGAGCCCTTCCACCACACGCAGGCTATATGAATAGCATAATAAGCACTTGAAATCAAAAGAATTAGGTTGCCTGATAGGTCCGGTGTGCATGGTGAGGTATCACTGGACGTGAAAAATCAATCTAGAGCGGTTTTCTGCTATTTCACTTTCGGTACCTGACTATGGATCGTGGTCATATTTCGCAATGGCAGAGAAACGCGTGGGGAATCGCTTGACTGGAATGAGTACTGGGGACACAACTATATACCAACAAGAAAAGTCGTACATGCACTTTATTGTGCTCTCATACCCATTGGAGGGGCGGTGTCCCTTTCCCGCCGGAGCCGCCCGTCGATACGGTGAACCAGCACGAGCCCGTGCCCTGGGTCAAGGTGGAACCTCCGGGGGATTATGGGGACCTTGACGCAGGGGGCGGGTCCGTGCCATTTCTCGAAGGCAACGGCAGACATGGCGGACGCCACGGGGTAATTCAGACGCGACGGGCGGGTCTGGTGGGAAAGGCCCCCTTTCCTGCTGGTGAGCCCAGAGAGGGAGTGGTATGAGTGAAATCGAGGAATGGTCAAAGCGACACGGCGATTCCCTACTTCTCGGTCTACCGATTCAAATGGCAAAGGCAAGTGAAGCTGTGTACGCCCTGTGCATGTTGGCGTCACAGGATAAGCTCCTTGCAGAGGAAAGCAATAGACCATCGCACGAAACTTGGATTTGTTTTTATCGAAATCACAGGCGAGTCAGGACGGTCTTCTTTGACAGTTTCTTTCCAGCCTTGACAGCCCGAGAAGAACAGGTGGATGTCAGGGACGCTCTCAAGGAGAGAGTGTTTCAACGTCTTGAGAGAAAGGAAGCTACGTCGATCGCCGATTTGGAGTCATTGCTTGATTCGGAGTTTTCAAAGTGTGTCGAGTCGGAGAGAGGCCTTAGTGAAATCTTGGCTATACCGGAGGTTCTATTTTTCTTTCGTATTGCATTGCCTTGCTGGTATCAGTATGGACGAACACCTGGACAACTGTTTCGTAATTCACTCCGAGGATGCAAGGAGTCTATTTTGAAGCTTCTCAATCTGGACCCCCGGATTCAAGAAGAACCCAAAATTCGTCATACGCTATTCGAAATGCAACGTAGTGAAACCTACAAGAAGAAGGTTTCAAGAGCCGTGACAGGCTCTCTATATAGGCCTCCCTCGGAGGCTCAAGTCAAAATACTCTTGGCCGGACTAATAGATCGTTATCAACAGATATTGACTCGTACGATGCCGAAATCCGGGCTGCCAATAGACGTTCCGAAATTGGGCGAGCAGAGCCTTCGCGACCTGTTTGATGCGGTTGCACAGGATAAGGGCTTGGAAATGGAGGAAGACATTCCCGACAGTCCAGAGGCTTTTTACAAGGCAATTTATCGGAATCGTAAGACGTGGCCTAGTAGTCTGAATGATTTGATGTAATTCGGACAAATTATTTTCATTTTTTGTCCGGGTGAAAGCGGGCAATTCCTCGTAGGCTGTGTTCATGTTTACCATGTATCACAGTAACAAGATGTCAACAGCAAACGCCCGGCGTAACGGGTTTCCGTGCGGCAGCACGGAAACCCCGTACGCTGGGCGCTTTGTCTTTGGCGAACGAGGAGAATGGCGTATGTCTGAGAAAGTGCCCGAGCATGGTGGTGAGTTGAGTATCACCCACCATGCAAATCGTCAAGAACCAACAAAAGAGAAAGAAATACAGGATTCGGAAACGGGAGGTGAAGACACGGTCCATCTGGCCTTGGGTGTTCACTGGGAGAATTTTGAAGAGTTTTTCGGCTGTCTGGCTGTCGCCAAGGAGCAGGCCATCGAAAACCACGGCGCGTTGCGGCTGACCATCCGGGGACGTCTGGTTGCGATAAAGCCTAAGGGAAAGAAAAGCGGGGGTGGCCGCGGCATGTACTATCCGATTTGCCTGAACACCCAGGGTTTCACGATATGGCTGTCCGAGCATGCAAGCCCTATCGAGCAGACTCCCAACGTCTTGGTCGAAATGGGATCCGCTCTGCTCATGTCTACGCGCGGGCTCATGTCTGCCTTGGAAGAGCTCGTCATTCTGCTCGGTGAATTCGGCGGACAGGTCTTGTGGGACAAGATTTCACGGATAGACCTGTGCGCGGACCTCCCGAATGTCGACCCCCACGATCTAATTGACCTGGTTTATTTGGAGCAGACGGTATGCCGGGCGCGCATCGAACAGTTTTTCCGGGAAAGCGGGCGATGGCGCGGTATCCAGGTGGGACGCGGTGAATTGTTGGTTCGTATTTACGACAAATTCCACGAGGTTACACGCGCGAAGCCGGACCCGATAAAGCTGATTCTGCTTGAACGGTATCGGTGGGGCGGACCACAAGAAACGGCTTCTCGGGTAGAGTTCCAACTTCGTCGTGAGGCGGTGAAAAGTCTGGGTGTCGATACAGCTTCCGATTATCTCGCCCAACGTGACAAGTTGGTGGCGTACCTGTGCGAGTCCTGGTTTCGTCTCGTCGATTCCGTGCCTGACCGGGAAAACAACAATACCCAACGAGCAGCCACACACCCGCTTTGGTTGAATGTGACTGAGGCTTTCCGGGATTGGGCGGGCCATGGCGAAGCTATGGAACGGCAAACGCGGCGACCTTTCACTCGCGACCCTATTCGGTTGGTCAAGCAAGGTTTCGGATGCCTTCTGGCAGCAGTCTCTGACCTTCGCGATGGTGAGGAGGTTCGCCCAGATGAATTCGCGGCACTTGTAAAAGAGTGTATCGAATGGAACCTCGCCAAGATGAGCGAAATCGAGTTCTACCGGCGCTACCACGCCAAAGCCCTGCCCAAACTTGTGGAGCGTCCGCACGATGAGAAGTAACCGTGAAGAAGCTGCAGAAAAACTTCCCTATCTTTCACCCCGGGAACTGGCAGCACGATGGCGTTGCTCGCGCTCCAGTGTTGACCGTATTGCCCGGCGTATCGGACTTTCCCGCGTCTATCTAGGCGATGGGAGAAACGGCATCGTTCGGTATCTTAGAAAGGAGGTAGAAGCCTATGAAGAAACGAGGCGGATTAAGCCCATCGCTTAACCCGCCTGCTACAGCGTAGCGCTGTGTGGTGCTCCCTCGGCAATGGAATCGCAAGTCCCGCCGAGGGAGTATCTTTTTGATTACGATATCATACCATCATCCGATTTTACTGGATACCACTCTGAATTTTCTCTCCGCTCTTCGAGACGTTCTGGTCGGTGCCGAATTCGACCGTTTCGCAGGTGCTTTCCGGGGTGATGCACGCATAGTGTCGTCGGCATATCTCGGGAGAATTACCCATCAACGTCGATATCTTATACAGGCTTTCACCCTTCATGGCGAGTTGGGACCCAAAGGTATGTCGATAGTCCAGGCAGGTGAACCTGATATGCTTTTTCTGGTTTGTGTTCCGTAGGTCACGGCTGAAATTGTCACAATCCCATCGCTTTCCTTCCGGGCTCGGAAAGAACCAGTGGCCGGGCACAATCCGGGGCTGGTACGAGTCGAGATAGCCGCGCAGGGTACTGCTGATGGGTACCACCCGGTTGACCTTGGTCTTGGGTTCCCAGGATTCCCCATTCACCGTCTTGGCACGGACGCGAATCATGCCATGAGGGCCACTCTTGAAGTCCATATCTGTATGGGTGATCCAGAGAGCTTCTTCGCGCCGGAGCCCCGCATAGATGTAGACCGCCACCAACGTCTGAATTAGGGGGGTATCTTCGAGGGCCTGGAGCTGGGAGTCGATTTGTTCCAGTGTCAGGAAATTGATTCGGGGTGCTCTCTCCCGGTACCGCTTTACCCTGGTGACCGGGTTTCGGTCGCCGGGCATCTTGATACCCCGCTGGTCAATCGCCCAGGCAAAGAGCGTATGGAGTACCTCGCGGTAGCGGTTGGCGCTCTTGGGGCCCAGGCCACGGGTCTGAACCATGGTGCTAATGAATTGGCTTACGTGGGCCGTGGTCACATCTTCCAGTCGGGCTGTCTCGATTCGGTGCTTCCCGGAGTCTTGTTGGGCTCGGGAAGCCTTGAGGGCGATGCATACAGGACCAAATGCCTCTCGAAGGTAGTGGAAGTCCGACTTCAGGCTGTTGCGGGTCTTATGCTGTCGCATGTACTCGACGTACTCTTCGAGAATTTCTGGAATTCGGGTCCGGGTGGGAACTGGGCTGTCGTCCTGGCGGAGAAGGGACGACTCAATTTGCCGGACCTTTTCCCTGGCGAGTTGCAGGGAGGTAGTTCCGAGGCCGACTCGTTTGGCTTTGCCGCCCACACAATACTGGGCGTAATAGGTTTTTCCGCGTTTGAGAAGACTTGCCATGGGTAGTATCTCCAGTGACCCCAAAGGTCACGTTGGCAAGCCCCATGTTTTCTACCCGATTGTGTACAGTTTTGTGTACAAAAGCCACATTTGGGCAAAGAAAAAGGGACCTGCGTATCTACGCAAGTCCCTTATATCATTAATGGTAGCGGGGGCCGGATTCGAACCGACGACCTTTGGGTTATGAGCCCAACGAGCTACCAGACTGCTCCACCCCGCGTCAGTTGTTGACAAGGAGTAGTGTACCAAATGAAACCTTAGCGATGCAACTTATAACTGGTGAAATAATCGTTTACTTAAGATTCGTCGAAAATCGCTTTGAAATATTCCGGGTTATCCAGCAAGCGCAAGTCCACGTTCTTGAAGGACTCCACCTCTTCCCGCGATATGGGCGCATCGTGATCGTTGCCATAAGGGTCGATCTTTCCGAGGGGCGTGTTGCCCAGGGGGGCCGCTCCCTTGGTGCCCGCGTCGATCTCTTCGTAGGTCACGTTGTCTTCCAGATCGTCTTCGTCATAAAGGCGATCAATCCGATCATGGAGGAAGTTTCCGAGCACTTCGTTGAGGTGGGCTCGCTTCACATCGGTGTCTTCCGATGACATAATTTCTTTGTCAAGCGCCAGAACGCGGCCGCAGAATACAGCGACCATGCCGTGGCACTCGGGGCAGGGCCCCACGATGATTGACCCCAATGGCGGGAGCATAATTTGCCCCTGGGCAGAGCAATGGGGGCACGTGACCTCGATAAGGGACAGCATAATCATATATCTCCAAAGGCTTCACACAACGTAAGTGTATCATATCCCTGAGAAAAACAGGATAAAAATAGCTAAAATCGAATTAATCGATTTTATCAACACGTTGTCTCATTTCGAGACTGACTTGGTGGCACAGCACCAACTAGGCAACCGGGCAAGGCCGATTACTGGGACGGAGAGGTGTCCAACTTGGCCTGGATAGCGTCCAGAAGGGCCTGCGACTCAGGCGTATCGGACGTTTTGCGATCATGCCAACCGGGGTAGGTCAGCAAGGTCACGCCGTAAGACTGCTTACGGGTGTCCAACGCAATATGGGTCTCGTTTTCTGAGACCGCTTCGATATCAAAGGTGTATTGATAGCGATTGGGCTGGAGGTATCGGCGTTTCATGGGCGTGTAGGCCACAAAGGCCCCACGCTTGTCTCGCGTATAGATATCAAGCTCTTTTTCGCGAAGAATGTCTTTGACAGCTTGCCACGTGTCCTCAAAGGACGCATCCACCGAGATGTCATGGTTCTGGGCGAAGCCCGTCGTGTCGCTGGGCGCATGCACACAACCCTGAATCGCAACACTGGACATGGCCAGCATCGCCCCGGCGATTAGCATTCGTAGCTTCATGAATATCTCCCGCATCGTAACGGTTCGTCATAGGGATTCGCGTCAAACTATACCCCCTCGGGGGAACCCTGTGGAAGGCTAATCCCGCCGACCTGAATAATCAGCCGGCGGGATTGATGCCAAAAACAATAGGGTTTACTCGGTCTTTTCAGCGTCAGACGGAACGTCTGCCGCAGGGGTGTCATCTTTATCTTTATCTTCGGGCTTCACCGAGGCTTTAAAGTCGTGAATCGCCGTCCCCAGCGATTTTCCGACGCCACTCAGTTTACCGGTGCCAAAGACCAACACCACAATAATCATGATAATCGCCAATTCACCGATGCCTGGTGTCCACATGGCTTACTCCTTTTGAACTCACGGTCCTACAATCCATTACTGGATTGGCAGTTTACGCGGTGGCCCCCTTCGCCTGATGCGCACATGCCTATGCAGACCAGCGGACGCCGATGGTCCGACAGGCACCAACAGGGCACCCGGGAGGTGATAGCTGGGGGTGCTTCACCAACGCTTCTTGATCCCCTCTATTATAAGTGGTGATTCGGGGTATTACAAGTTGAAAACCACGGGAAAAGCCCAAGACTAATTGACAGAAGAACTCACGCGCGCGAGGCCTGACTATAGGGCTTCTTACTGTAGACCTTTGAAACGGCTCACCACGTTAGTGGCCTGTCCTAAAGGTGCTTTCGCCATGCCACAAGTCCCACCATTGCCAGCCCCAGGAGGAAGAAATCTCCCAGATAGCGCTTCAGTGCTGCCTTGGAGGGTGGGCAGCCGCCCGGTGACGACGGATTCAGGAAGATGGTCAACTCCGTCTCGCTCAACGATTCATCCCTATTACTATCGATTTCATTAAACTGCGATTGGGTGAGCATGGGGATTCTAGCGCGCGCTTCTTCAAAGCTAAGTCCACCGCTGTTGTCTGAATCCAGGCTCCCAAAACTTGCCGAAAGACTTGTGGCGGCCTCAGAAGTAGTCGGTAGGGTCGAATCCATAGAAATCAACAACGGAATATTGATGTCGGGATCGTCCAGTGAACGAATCGCCGCAGTGTAGTTGACTGCCGTCGCACTAACCTTATACGCCTCAAAGGGAAGGGCTTGGAAAACATAATTAGCCCCTGCGACTTCCGTAGGCAACCCGTTGGGCGGATCGACGGTTACACTTCCGCCCGAAATCCCAGAACTTGTGTCTGAATCCCGAAGACCAACCGTAAGCGTGAATACCAAACTCAGGTTCGCCGTCGCCAGGCGCGGCTCAAAGTCCACGCTACCGACAACTTTCATCTTTATCTCATCGAAATCGTCGGTGCCGAAGTTGTTTCCTTCTGCGCTGACTATTTGTATTGTATTTCGATTGTTGATGAAGTTTCCCCCAATGCTGTCGCCACCGAGGAAGGTATTTCCCCCGCTTCCCGTGTCATCCCCCACCACAACATCGCCCATATCAGGCACAGCAGTGGCCGCCGCCCCCTTTCGTGACGTCGGCTCTACGACGAATATCGCATCTTCTTCAATCGACTCAAATCGACTTCCCCGAATCGTCGCATTGGTTTCCAACGCACGAATACCAAACTCCACATTGTGAATACTGCAATTACTGATTTCCGACGCTGACGTGCCCAACCCGGAGAGCACAATACCGACAGAACCTTGTATATTACGACCACCAAAATCCACATTGGCCACATCCATCTCGACATCACTGATTGCCAGAACCCGCCACCCGTCACCCGTGGTCGTAGGCAACTGGATAGAGAGATCACTCATAGCGGTCTGATTCGCCGCGATCACGGCCGTCGGCTGGCCGTCACTCCTGTTTGCCAGTGTCTGCTCCGGCGTTGGCGCGATGATGGTTGCCCCATTGTCCTCAGGGTTAACACCCTTAATGGATACAAATGGAATCAACGTTACCGCTTCCTGGAAGGTTCCTGCGCCAAGCTGAATCTCTATCGGGTTCAGCTCCGCAGCACACCCAGATAATTGCTCCAGCGTAAATTTAATTGACGCCCAGGGCCGGTTCACGCTTCCGTTGCCGGAGGTATCTGATCCCCCATTGTCTATCGAGGAAACGTATACGATATTCCCGGCCTTCACAATCCCCTCACAAATATCTTCACCTTCACCTTCACCTTCACCTTCACCTTCTCCTTCACCTTCTCCTTCTCCTTCTCCTTCTCCTTCTCCTTCTCCTTCTCCTTCTCCTTCTCCTTCACCTTCTCCTTCACCTTCGCCTTCGCCTTCACCAGCGATAACCTGAGCGGAAAGTTCAGCTTGAGTCAGGAAACCATCGTTATCCGTATCAATCACGTCGAACTGTACCTGAGTCAATCCAACCACGACAGACTGGGCTTCGAGTATAGATAGTTTTCCATCCAGATCTACGTCTACCGTATCAAAGGACT
>CAXBPH010000123.1:0-19418 GCA_963977445.1 uncultured bacterium
GAGTCGTTGTTGCACTGACGTGTTGGTACGTTGTTTCATGCGGGGGATACTGTCCCGGTGCCGTCTACGGTCTACTTCGCCCTTTCCTGCACAACCGGGACGGCGCGATAGTGCTCGGTATGGTGCCAGAACACCTTGTCTTCATCGCAATAGTCCCGTATATGGAACGTGACCGATTCGTTGTCTACTGCATCAAGCTCGGCGGACCAGCAGTGCTGGCCGAGGCTCGGATCGCGTTCTTCGGGAATAAGGCTCGTGGCTTTTTGGCCATAGAGGTCGAGTTGGTACATCTCGCCCGTGCCGTAGATATCGTTGGTGCCCACAAAGAGGTATTTTCCATCGGGAGACCAACCAAAACTGGTCACGTTTCTGCCCCACGCTTCTTCTTGCCAGAAACGTCGATAGAGCTGCCAGCCAGCGGCGAAGTCGTCGCTTTCTCGATCCTGGGTAGACACGACCCCGATAGAGGTTCCGGCGGCATCGTCGCAAAAGACTACCACGCCGAACGCTCGCGTTGGGTCCGGGAAAAAACGGGTTTCCCCCGGCGCACCAAAATCTTCATAGGTCACGATGTTTCCCGTCTTGGGGTCCTGGTCGATGTATTGCGGCATGCTCATGTCGACGAAGGGCGCGGACGGTTTTTTCACCTCCGCTCGTTCCCTCGGGTGCCAGACGGGATCGTGTCTGCCTCCGTGGAGGGCCGTCGAAATTCGCTGCACGGTCTTGCCGTCATAGTGATATTTTTCGACAATGGACTGGTGTCCGTTCCCCGGCACGGCATAGCGCACCAGTATATCCACGGACTTACCCGACCCGAAGGCCACGGTGTAGTCCATATGTTTGGGCTGAACACCGTCGCTGCTTGGCTTTGGGGGGTGGAGTATTTCACCCGCCAGATTCGCAAAAGCGAGACAGTCACCCTTTTCGGGGAGGGGGAGGGTATATTTCCACAGGAAAAGCGTGGGTAGTCCATCTATCTGGATGGGTTCCCCTTCCGCCCGACGCTGAAAGTCGCCCTGCCATGAGGATACGGAGTCTATCGCGGGAGCCGTGCCGACGATAGCCCCTGGCAGGAGGAGCATGGTTGTGAGTAAAAGTATACCCATAGAAAATTCCTTTATGTTGCCAGCCCGCGCTGGCGGTATGGGAAGCCCGCTTCAATAGACTATATCGCGCAGGTGCGGCAAATGGTTCCCGCGCCAATTGAATTTGGTCTGGGTGGCGGTACGTCCCCTCCGCGAGGGGACGGGCCCAAGCCGGTGAACCCGAGGTGGGGTTGGTGATTGTCGGGCGAGCAGGGATACTCGATACAGCGAGAGGAACGGGTGGGCGTGGGTCTGTCCCGACTGGGGTAGCGAGTTTTGGTCTGTGTGGTTGGCGCGGGGGGGGGATTTGGGTTCTACCCCGTTCGGGACATACCCCCGCGTTGTGGTGGTTTCCCGTTCGTCGTAGCAGGTTTGGTGGCCGACGAGTGCCTTTATTTGTTGCTGGTTTGCTTGCGGCGGTACGTCCCCCCGATTGGGGACGGGCCCACGCCGGTGAACCCGAGGTGGTGGTGGTGTTTGTCGGGCGAGCCGGGTGGCTCGAACAGCGGGAGGGACGGGTGGGCGTGGGTCTGTCCCGGTTGGGGTTGCGGATTTTGTCTGGGTGGTTGGCACGGAGGTTGAAACTGCTTGGTTCTACCCCGATTGGGGTTGCGGATATGGTCTGGGTGGTTGGCACGGGGGTTGGGTATTCGGGTTCTACTCCGTTCGGGACATACCCCCGCGTTGTGGCGGTTTGCCGTTTGTCGTAGCAGGTTTGCTGGCCGGGCGCGTGCCTTTCTTCGCTGCTGGATTGCTTGCGGCGGTACGTCCCCACGTGGGGTAGACGTTCGAAGTGGGTCGTTGCGAATCCAGATACATACCGCCACAAATAGCGACTGTCCACCGAATAACACTATCAGTGGACAGCGAGTTGTTTCCTTGGGTGGGGGAGGGGCTTAGGCCGCAGTCGCGCTCTTCACGGAACCTTCTGTGCGCGCTGGAATCCATTTTGCAACAGTCCAGTCACCGGCACCGAGAAGGCCCAGGCTGGCGAGTACGACGGCGAGGGTGAGGGAATATTCCATGCCGCCGGTCTGGACATTGAAGCCGCTGTGGGCCACGAAACTGGCGACGAGCATGGTGAATACCATGGGTACGCTGGCGTAACGAACGAGTAGTCCGGCAATCAGGAGTAAACCGCCGAAAAATTCGGTAGAGCCGGCAAGAAGAGCATTGAGGGTACCAAAGGGGATGCCAATGCTTTCCATGTATTGACCGGTAGCGGTGAGTCCATAACCGCCAAACCAGCCGAAGAGTTTTTGGCTACCGTGGAAGACGAATACAGTTCCGACCATAAGGCGGAGGGCCAGTAGAGCGATGTTAGTGGTGGTTTGTGTTTGTTTCATGGCGAGTTCTCCTTTTATTTATAAGGGTGACTGATAAGTAAATGCGTGAGTGTTGATTTATATATCAACTAAATGTGCAAATTTTTTTAAGGCTTTTCCTGACAAGACGGACAGTGTTGGCGCATCTTTTCCAGCAATTGAATCGTTTTCTTCAATTCCTTTTCCTCCATGTGGGTGAGCAATTGCTTACTCAGGGTGACGATAGGTTTGTCCAGATCTCCGAGCAGGGAAAGGCCCTTGCCCAGAATAGTTACCGTAACGACTCGGCGATCGGCTTCCGACCGGGTCCGGCGCACCAGGCCCTGTTTTTCCAGCCGGTCGATGAGGCCGGTGATGGCCGGCACGACGGTGACCATGCGGTCTCCGACTTCGAGGATGGGGAGGGGCTCACCCGCGCCCCGAAGTATACGAAGCACGTTATATTGCTGCGACGTGATGCCATGCTCCCGAAAGAGTCGGGTGTAGGCGATCTGGATATGATCGGCGGTCCGCTGCAGATTGAGCAGGGCTTCCTCGGCGGTCGAGGTGAACCCCTTATTCTGCTTTATTTCGAATTGTAGTTGACTCATGCCTAGAGTATAGCGCAGTTTAGTTGATATGTCAAGTAACCACATAAAAATGCGTACCAACACGCCCAGGAAGGGTTTATCGCTTCATTTTCGACTCCGATTTGGTGTATTCTCTAGGGGCAGGCACGGCTTCGGGTTCGGAGGCCGTTTTTTTTTGCCCAGCCCATCTCAACGCCAAACTGTCACGGAAAAGCACCATGGAAGAAACGACTCAAGTCACCATAGAAGATACCCAGGAACAACTTGTTGCACTGGTTGGACAGGGTACTGCCGAGCAGCTCGAAGAGTTGCTGGATAGCATGCCGGCCAATGACCTGGCCTTTGCCCTTTCCCGTTTGACGGAAGATGAACAGACCAAGGTGTTGACGACAGTTACCTCGGAAGATGCCGCCGATATTGTAGAGCAATTGACGACCGCCCAGGCGGTTGACATGATTGGGAATCTGACGCCCGGCTCGGCGGCGGGAATTCTCGATGAGCTCCCCAGTGACCACCAGGCTGACTTGATTGCGGAGCTGGACGATGAGAGTGCCGAGGCGATTCTCGCCCACATGGATCCCGAAGAAGCGGCCAATGCGCGCCAGCTGATCCAATACGACAGCGATGTGGCCGGCGGTATCATGGTGAAAGAGTATCTCGCTTATCCACTCGATGCGACGGTGCGGGCCATTGTTGATGACCTGTGTGAGCGGGGTGATGAGTACCGCGATTATGATATCCAGTATTCTTATATTATCGATCGCCGTCGGCGAGTGAAGGGGGTCTTGCGCATGCATGACCTGCTCATGGCAAAGCGTGCGACGCCGATTCAGGATATTATGATTAAGAACCCGGTCTTCGTGCCCGACACGATGCACTTGGACGCACTGGCCGAATTTTTTGATGAACACCACTATCTCGGTGTGCCCGTAGTAGACGAAAAAGAACGCCTTATTGGCGTGGTCCAGCAGGCGGCGGTGCATGAAGCCGTGGCCGAGCAGCGGGACGATGATTATCTTAAGACCCAGGGTATCGTGGGCGGTGAAGAATTCCGGACCATGCCCCTCATGCGCCGTTCGTCCCGGCGACTCTCGTGGCTGAGTGTAAACATCCTGCTGAACATCATGGCCGCCAGTGTCATCGCCTTTTTCCAGGATACCCTGTCCTCCGTTATTGCCTTGGCCGTATTTCTGCCCATTATCAGCGACATGAGCGGATGCAGCGGCAGCCAGGCCGTTGCCGTGAGTGTGCGCGAGTTGTCCCTGGGTCTGGTCCGCCCCACCGAATTGGTGTGGGTGTGGCTTAAGGAAGCTTCGGTGGGCATTATCAACGGTGTCGCCCTGGGCACCTTGGTCGCCATCGCCGCCATACTCTGGAAGGGCCAGCCCTACCTGGGTCTGGTGGTAGGCACGGCACTTTGTCTCAATACGGTGCTCGCCGTATCTATCGGTGGGCTGTTGCCCCTGATTCTCAAGCGCTTCAACGTGGACCCGGCCATTGCGGCGGGGCCGATTCTCACCACGATTACGGATATGTGTGGCTTTTTCCTGGTCTTGGGCATGGCAACACTGATGCTGGATAAGTTGGTTTAGGCCGGAGCAGACATAAAGCTAGTATGTTCGGGATTGTCAACGCGGACGAGAACTACATCTTTCAATCAGTATGCACTCCGGGGTGCCACCTACACGCGTAGCCGGTTCCCGGCAAGCTTGTGGGTGTGGGTGCGAAGGTGTGCGGAGGTTATGTTTCATCAATTGCACGTCGCTCACCGGCGTGATACACACCCATAAGGCCGCTCGTACCTCCCGTCCGTATAGGTGGCACCCTCCGGTCTCTCTCCCTGTATCGGAGGTTTGGCTTGGAGGCAAGGCGCAGATGATGCCACGTTTCACGCAGTCTCCGAAGAAGAAGCCGATTCCTGTTGTTGACACTGCGGTCCTATAAGTGGCAGCCGTTGGTTGAGCTATGACGGCCAACGCGGACGTCATCCATCTCTCTCAAACGAAGTGCTCTCCGGGGTGCCACCCGCCTGCGTCGCGCCGTTGGCCTACACGCGTAGCCGGTTCCCGGCAAGCTTGTGGGTGTGGGTACGCAGCTGCCCAAGTTTCATGAATTTCGCGTCGTTCACCTGCGTGACACACACCCATAAGGCCGCTCGTACCTCCCGTCCGTATGGGTGGCACCCTCCGGTCTCTCGGCCTCTATCAGAGGTCTGGCTTGGAGGCAAGGCACAGATGATGTCACGTTTCAGGCAGTCTCGAAGAAGCCCTCTGGCCCAATGGGCATTAGAGTTTGGCGGAGCTTTTCACCCTTCCGGCCGTAAGGTCGCCGACTTCGGGTCCAGATACAGCATACCGTCCCGTTTCACCACACCCAGTTTTTCGTCCAGCTGAGTGGCCAGGGGATCGGGGCCGGTCATATCCATGCGTTTGCGAACCTCTTTTCGGAGCCACCAGAATCCCGAGTTCCAGGAGTAAAGGTGATGTCCATGAGGGTGGCCGTCGACGGTGCTGATGGATTCGTGGAAGGCGGGCATGACGGCGAGTTCGCGTTCGAGTCGCCAGAGGAGTCGTGCGTCGATTTCTTCCGTGGGAACACCATGGATGAGGCCATCCATCCAGACGCCGGCATCGTTGAGAAACCAGGAGCCGCCAAAGGTGTAGACGCCCGTGTGTCCTTCAATGAGGTCGCCGTTTGCCATGGAAATACAGCGAAGGCCATAGGGGGTCTGAAGTCGTGCGGACGTCTCCAGGTGTTTCTTCACGATGTCATCGGGCAGGAGTTTTTCGCCGAATACGGCATAGGTCAACACCTCGCCATAGAGGGAATCCTGACCGATGTGATCCTGCTGCATGAGGCTCGTGGCCATATAGCCACCTTCGACATTGAACATACTGCGGTAGCCCGCCTTCGCCTTTTCGATGTCCTCATCGGAGACGTCATAGCCCAGTTCCCGGGCGGCGAATAGCGCGCCACAGTGAAAGCCCTGATTCGAGGAAGGGGGATCGCCATCTTCATAGGGGAGCTGATCATGGTAAGTCCGCATGATGATGGAATCGGGCTTCAGCCGCGGTGGCAGGAAGAGGCCGTTCTCTTCATGGTTGCGGATGAAGTGGTAGGCCCGATCCACCGTTCGCATGTCCAATTCACCACCCGCCCGCTTCGCGAGGACGGCCCAGATGAGATAGTACTGGGCGTTGTCTTCGTAGTTGATGCGCTCGAAGAAGACGGCCGCCTGGGCTGCCACGTCATATTCCGGCATATCGAGGCCCCGGCTCATGTAAAAGCCGTCGGTGACCCACTGCTTCCAGCCATAGCCCACGCCGGAGATGAAGATATAGTCACTTTCGGGACGGAGGAGGTTGCGGCGCAGCAGCAGGTAGGAAGTATTGCGCAGGATGGCCTCCAGGCCCGACTGGTTGAAGCCCTTCGCGTTCGCCAACGCCAGGTGAGCCGCCAGTTGGATGTCGTAGTGAGACTGCACCGGTGACGAGAAAATCCATGTGGTCCAGGTTTGGGTTTCCCCCGCTTCGATGTGTTGCCAGCCATCAAATTCGGCGCGGTAGACGCTGGTCGCATCGAGTTCCGTGGGGATGGAGATAAAGCGCTTGGACGAGCCGTCGCCGTTGGACAGGGAGAAGTTGCGTCCTTCCGTGTCGAAGGCCATGAAGGAGCGGTTTTCCCAGCGGCCCGGCGTATCGCCGATAATGCCGTAGACCCTGTCGCCATTGCGCACGCCGAGGAAGGGAAAGGTCTGGAGGGAGCCGCCGCCGAATTCGGGGCCCGTGCAGCCGGGACTGTAGGCGGCAGATTCAGCCTCCTCGGCGGTGAAAGAATGGAAGTTACCTTCTACGGCCACATGCCAACCAAAGTCGAGGTAGTAGCGTGCGTCGGTGTCCGCCGTGACGGTGACCGTGCGCTCAATCAGATTGGGGCCGAGGTTTTGGTAGCCGTCCTGGATGGTGAGGCCCCCAGCCTGTGCACGGAAGCGCAGACCGGGCGCAGTGTTGTCGTCGGGGACACGGGCGAAGGGGAGGGGAAGGGCTTCCGGGCCCGATGCCGTGGCATGGATGAGGCCCAGGGACGGTGCGCTTCCGACGCCAGTGAAGATGGGCGTTTCATCGTCGCGTAGGATGGGGACGGTCGTGCCGTTTGCGGTCATGGCGTCGACCCGAAGATCCGCGCGGGCGGTGCAAGGGAGCAGCAAGAGTAGCAGCAGGGCGATACGTGGCATGGGTGACTCCTTTGGGAAATCTTGGAAAAAGGCGTTCGTTGCTTGCATATAGATTAAACCACGAATGAACACTAATTTACACGAATAGTATTGGCCGCAAGAGAACGCAGAGAACGCAGAGAAAAACTGTTCTTTGCGTTCTCTGCGTTCTTTTGCGGCTCATATTTGTCCCCGTTGGCAGTGTGTTGAAACGCCATAGAAACCAAAGAGTTCTCGTCAAAATCGGAGACAAACGCGTGCCGATTGCTGTTGCGAAAGTTGCTTTTCACATGAAGTTTTCAAATCGGTAGCAAATCATCATTTCGAAAAACCGCAAATTCACTTACTAGTACGAAAATTGGAAGGCAGAGAGGATACGAAAACTATCCTCTATATCGATTTCGCCCATTAAGTAACCGCGTATTACGGTTCGTTGTTTTGTAATTTATCACGTAAGCCTTGGTCCAGGGATGGCAGGGATTTCGGATCGGCGGGGGCATAGCTACGCGTCGCCTCGTCCTTTTCCCCTTCACGTTGCAGACTCGCCTCCACGTTACAGGGGCCCCTCTCCTTCAACAACCACACCTCGGCGATCTGAATGCCCCGGCCCGTGTCACGGTCCCAGCGAAGATCGAGCTTGCCGTCTTTCGTTGCGGCCCTGGGTATGATGAATTCCAGGGGAGTCACCGGTGCTTCGTCATCCACCGGGACGGCGGCGCTGTCGCGGCTGATGGTATAGCGGACACCTTCGCGGGTATTGCCGTAGGAACCGTGGATCGGGTATTTGTCGTCGGCCGTGAGGCGGATGGTGGCGTTGTAGCGGCCCAAGTAGGTGACCTTCACCCGATAGCAGGCGTTGGGGTCCAGGTTGTCGTAGTGCATGAGCACGGGCGTACCACAGAGGGCTTCGGTTACGTCGAGCCAGGAGAGGCGGTCGGGGCTGTCATCGGGGAGCATGGTGTGGCCTTCACGGGGACTTTCCAGGCTGCCGGGATCTTCCCACTGGGTTTTCTGCTTCACCAGGTGGGGTTGCTTCCAGGGGAAGCCCAGGTCGTCGTAGAAACTGCCTTCACCGGGCGTTTCCCAGTTGGCGACGCGTTCAAGGCGAGCGAGTTGGAGGTCACCCTCCACCGCACCTTCGGGCATGGTGGCGGTGAAACGGCCCGTTTCGATGGCGTCGAATTCATCTTCCAACCAGCGACGATTGTTCATGGGCGTTTCGAGGAAGTCCAGGATGGCACCCCGTTCCGAACGGTGGGCCTTATAGTGCTCCACATCCAACTGGGCCCCAATGCTCTCGAAGAGAGCCGCACCGAGGGCTTCCAGACTTTTTCGGAGTGGGGCGGTGCTGTCATCCTGGTCAGGTTCCGCGAGGAGAATCCGCGCCTGGGCGATGGCCTCTTTCGCACCCAGGTCCGGCGCTTTCCGCAAGACCGCCAGGGCTCGTTCTTCCTGATCCATCGCCTTAAGGAGGCGGATTTTGTTGTAGTGGTCGAAGGTGGCGCGCATCACGCAGCTCTGGAACCGCCAGTTGCCCTTGAGGGCCTCGTCCGCATTGGCCTCCAGGTCTTTCCACAGGCGGTAGTTCTCTTCGATGCCTTCACAGGTGGCCATGGGCTCGTTGAAGTTTTCTTCAAAGCGATAGAGACCCGTGCGCACGTCTTCCGCAATATCAGGGCCGAAAAAGAAGCGGGCGTAGTCCAGCAGGATTTTGTCCAAGGGGCGGTCGGGATCCCAACCGAGGGCCGTCCAGACAAACTTATTCACATCATCGCCAATGCCGTCGGAATAGGTGACGAAGCCGTCCGAATACGCATCGTAGAGGTTGTGAATATTGGCCGCGCCCCGGGGACGGGGGGCGAAGGGTTCCCGGCCGAGGGTGCGGGCGTAGGCCCGGTCCCATTCGGGGACGGTGTACTGAGCGCGTACTGCGTGGCCAATATCGTCATAGCGACGGATGGGATAACGGGAAGGTGTCCGTTCTCGCTGCTCTTTCGCCGGGATACGATTCCAGGCACCATAGATGATACCCGTGAGCCACTCCGGCTCTTCGTGTTGGAGGTAATCAAAAAACCAATTGTTCTGTTCCGGGTCTGCCCCCTGGTTGGAAGTCCAGATGCCCAGTTCGGGGTGGAGTTCTCGGGCCATGGGGGCGAATCGTCCCAAGGCCTCAAACATGAGATCGGGACGGCGGTGATTGCTGCTGCCGTCGCCGCCGGTGAGGTAAAGATGGTCCAAGTGGGGGATGGCGCGGAGCATGGTGAGCAGCACGTCCATGCGCGCTTCTTCCTCTTCTTTTGTTTCACCTTCGCCCCCCATGGCGCTGGTAAACATCCAGAAATCAAAACCGTAGTCCGCACAGATTATGGACCATGCTACCGACATTTCGCCCCGGGTGAGCTTTGTGTGGGGCCCATCCTTTTCGTCGGGATTGGAATAACTCGTCGTTTCAAAGGCGTTCGCGCCAAAGACGGCCAATTCCCGCATGTACTGTTCGTAGATTGCCGGCGTCCAGGCGTCATAGCAGTGAGCGAGGTTCCGATAGCCAATCTGGTGGCCCCGATTGGGATAGCGGGGTGCCGAGGCTATCTTGAAGTCGTCGTGTAGGGTGATCGACCCCGGGCGGAGTTCCATGGTCAGCAAGAGGCGGCCGACGGCATAGAGGACCCCTGGCCCGTCGTGGCCCGCGAGGACAACGGCGTTTAAACCCGGACGGATAGCCGTGAAGACGGCAAAGCCTTCGGCCTGCTCCGGGACGGCATAACCCCGTGGGAGGAAGCTCGCCAGGTCGTCAACTTCGCTGTCAATGGCGAGAACGATCATCGGCTCCGTATCGGAGGGGATGGCGACGGTCGTATTCAAGGTGATGCCCGTGCGTTTGGCCGTTTCTTCCACGAGTACGCGGGCTGCCGTCGCCACCACGGGGTCCTCGCTCTTAAGCAGGATGTTGGCACGGCTCAGGTCAAGAGCCTGGACGCCGCCCGCACACAACAACATTGCGACGAGCATGGAAAAGACAGGGATTGGGTGTGGGTGGGACATGGTCGGCTCTCTCCGTGGAATCGGTACGTCAGATGAAGATCCGATGATAGCGATTGGGGGGGGACCATGCAAGAGGGGGCCAAGCCGAAATATGTCGGCGTGAGCCCCAAGGGAAGCTTCAACGAGGGTGGCGTGTCGAAGATTCGCCAGAGGTAAATCATGCCATGTAGGCCGGGGATGTGCTACGTTGTGACGCATGCCTGATCACAGGTCCAAGCCAGAGCGGTCCCCCCCCGAGAGCTTTCTACTGAGAAGGTGAATCCGTCTGCGGGAATAGGGTTGGTGTCGAGTTCGCCTCCAGTCCGTCTCGCACCAATCAGAATACGAAATTGACCGCTCTCTTTTAGATGCAGCAGGAGTCATATTGTGCGGAGTAAGTAGTTCTACGGACTGATACCATTGAAGTTTATGAGATTGTAGTGTAGGCTATGTAGGCGCACAGATCGAAGGATCAGAATAATATTGTTTTTCTTGAACGTGCGACTCGCCGCCGCCGGGGCTCCGGCTGGTCGAAACGGATTGGAAGCGCCATTGTCGTCCGGGGAGCGTGCTCGTGGCTTTGCCCTAAGAATCCGTCTGGACCGATACGTAAGTAGTGCTATGCCCACTAGACACACAGACTAATTGTTTTTGTGTAGCGTTACACGAGATGTGCCACTACAGCAGTGCGAGGAGGATGGCGGATGAAATATGACACCCGAAAACCCACCCGATGGGACTTTTCCTTCGAAGCGAAACTTGCCGCGATTTCCATGTTTGCGGTCATTATTCCCCTCGCGATATTCGTGCCCGTAAGCATACAGCGGACATCCCGGGCGCTGACGGATACGATAGCCGGCGGACTCGAAGCGAGTTCGATCTTGGCCGCGCGCAGCATCGATCAGTTCATTGACGAACGCGTAGCCGACACCCGGCTCCTGTCGCATGCCGGTGTGCTCCAGCGTGACCATCGGGAAGACACCATCGGGTATCTGACGGCGTGCGTCATGGCGTCAGAGTCTATAGACGACGCTGATGTGATTGACGCTGCGGGAAAAATTATCGCCAGCTCGGGTGAGCAGAATGAGACGGGTCAGTCGTTCTGGAAAGTCAATCCCGGTTTGAGGGACCTCTTTTCGGCATGTTTGGTTGCCCAACCAGGCCAGGTTTTCGTCTCCGAGGCCCAAATATTGGACACGGGCCCTGGGCTTCTTTTTGTGACGCCAATCTCCGATGACGCGAGTGGCGCTTTCCGGGGTGCCCTGGCGCTCGAGGTTAACCTGAATAGCATCGGGCGGATGTTGGCAACCTTCGATGGAGGGCTGCTTTGGGATAAATTTTCCTACATCGTGGACAACGCGGGCAGGGTACTCGTAACGGATGCCCCTTCGGTCAAGCCCTTCGATTCCTTCCCCGATTTGCAACTTCATCCCGATCTTCTGTCCATCTTCTCGCAACAGGGTGAGATCGGGCATATCCGCTACGTGGACGTCATGGGTGATGAAGTGCTGGCGGGTTACGCCGACATGGGCGAATTTGGAGAAAACTTAGCCCTGGATTGGAGCATCATCACTATCGCGCCGTTGGACGAAATTACACACCCGGCCCGCGAAACAGGCAATTTGCTTTTCTTTGTGGGTTTGTCCCTGGCGGCCATTGCCGCATTAGCGGTCTACGTCCTCATTAAAAGAGTCACGCAATCGCTGTATAAGTTTGCGGCCCAGGTCAATGATATTGCGAACGGCAATTTTTCGCAACGATTATTGGAGAAAGCGGAAGTTGGCGGTGTGATCGGCAATTTGGGCACTTCAATCAATACAATGGCTGCGAGCCTGAAAGAGAATGTGCGGACGTTGGAAGAGCGTGAGCGGAGGCTTGATATTACCCTCAATAGTATCGGTGATGCGGTCATAACGACCGATACCGAGGGCCTTATCACACGCATGAATCCTGTAGCCGTGCAGCTCACCGGATGGCCCCAGGAAGAATCGCTGGGGAAATCCGTACGGACCGTCTTTCCCATCGTCAATTCCCGGAGCCGTGAGACCATGGAAAATCCGGTCGAAAAAGTCCTGACTTCGGGCGAAATTGTCTACCTCAGTAACGATACCACGCTCATCGCGAAAGGCGGTAGAGAGTACCAGATCGCGGATTCCGCAGCGCCGATTCGAGACGGAGATGCCCAAATCCTGGGCATGGTACTCGTATTCAACGATGTTACGGAAACGTACCGCCTGCGTCGGGAGTTGGAGGATACCCAACGCTATCAACAGGCGCTATTCGACGACATGCAGACGATGGTCGGCGTGTTGGATGTCGATGGAACGCTCAAGGTCGTCAACAACACGCCGCTGTCCATTGCCGGACTCGAACCTGCCGACGTATTGGGCAAGAAGGTGTGGGATTGCCCCTGGTTTGACCACGACACGAAACTGCAATACGTGATGCGCGAATTTGTCAGCGATGTCGCGGCAGGGAAGAGTGTTCGACAAGATGTGCAGATCCGTGTAAGCGGCGGCCTGCTGTGGATAGACTTTGCCATGCATCCCGTGCGCGATGAAAACGGAAACGTCATCCAACTGGTGCCTGAAGGGCACGATATCAGTGCCCGCAAGGCGGCGGAAGAGCAGCTTCGTCAGTCGCAAAAGATGGAGGCGCTGGGCAGTCTGACGGGAGGCATCGCCCACGACTACAACAACATGCTCGCTGTCGTCCTTGGCTACGCCAGTGTCCTTAGCGAAGAGCTCAACGATCACCCAGAACTGCAACAATTCGTCCACGAGATCGCGCACGCGGGAGAGCGTGCCACCAAGCTTACGAGAAAGTTACTCTCCTTCTCTCGTTCCCGGGGGGGGGAGGCGGTCAGCGTCGACCTGAATACAATTTTACGAGACAAACGGTATATGCTGGAGAAGACACTCACCGTGCGCGTCAAGCTCCATCTTGATTTGGAAGATGGCCTCTGGCCCGTCTGGCTTGATCAGGGCGACATGGAGGATGCGATCGTCAATCTGAGCATAAATGCCATGCATGCCATGGAAGGGAATGGCACGTTGACGATACGGACGTGCAACGTGCACATCGGCGAAATCGATTCCCAGGAACTACAATTGGATACAGGCGACTTCGTCCTCTTGAGCGTTTCGGACACCGGCTGCGGGATGGATCAGAAAACGAAAGAGCGAATCTTCGAGCCCTTCTTTTCCACCAAAGGCGATTTCGGTACCGGATTGGGCTTGAGTCAGGTTTACGGCTTCGTGGAACGCAGCGGCGGGATGATAAAAGTCTACTCGGAATTGGGCCACGGAACGCAAGTGACACTCTATTTTCCGAAAGATTCTGAGCATTCGTTCGCGGGGGAGGCGGACACGGACGACGCGCCTCTTGAAGACTGTCGCGGCAATGAGACCATATTGGTGGTGGACGATGAATCGGCCTTGCTACGACTCAACACGAGCATTCTGAAGGGGCAGGGCTATCGCGTCATCGCTACGCAAACGGCGAAGGAAGCGCTCGAAATACTTGAAAGGGAATCAATCGACCTACTGTTATCGGATGTCATCATACCCACTATGGATGGGTACCAACTTGCCGCCATCGTGTTGCAGAAGTATCCTGCGGTAAAAATCCAATTGATCAGTGGTTTCAGTGATGAGCGCCATGTGGACAACGTCAATGGGGCGCTGAGCGCCAACCTGCTGCACAAGCCTTGTAACGCCCAGGTCCTGGTCAGGAGAATACGGGAGTTGCTCGATTCATAATTTGGCTATCGGGGATGCTATATTGCGATCGTGTGGGTCGGAGCGGAATGACGTTTCAGGGCGTGAGCTATGGTTGTCGGGATACGGACGGAAGCAACTACCGGAAATGGGGGCGTCGGGTGCCCGTTTAATCCGGTGGACGACGCCATGATGCACATGTTAGAGTGAGTTAACTGTTGACATTTGCGCGCTCGGCACTTTTCTTAGCTGGCGTAGTACTCACGCGGCGTTCCGACGCCGAAATCGGGCGTCGTTGCGGCGTGTCTCGGCCCAGCGAGGAATCATACCATGAAGTCATCTCGGGGCTTTACCCTCATCGAACTACTCGTCGTCATCGCCATCATCGGCATATTGGCGTCCATTCTTCTTCCTGCCTTGGCCCGTGCCCGGGAAGCCGCGCGGCGATCGGCCTGCCAGAACAATCTAAAGCAGTTGGGTCTGGCCCTCACCATGTATGCCAACGAAAGTTCCGGCGAGCGCTTTCCTTCGCGGCTCATTTTCGACATTTTCGGAAACTTGAGTCAGGATCATATCTTTGATGGCCCCTCGGTCTATCCCGAATACCTGACCGACCTCGAGACCGTCTGGTGTCCCTCAGAGCCACGGGGTACGGTCCTGTCTCGCTATGACGGCGAAAAAGGCAACGGCAATGGCATCATTGAGTCCGCCGAACTGGCTCGGGGACCCTACAATTACACGGGGTGGCTGATTATGGACGATGTGAATGTGCTGGGTCCGCTGGCGGGTACGGAGGGTTCCGATGCCGCCAATGGGAACCGTTTTACGACGGCCGAACTGATGGGCACTCCCTTCGGTGAATTGGGTGCGGCAAACATTGCGACCAATGGTGGGGCCAGCGACTCCGACTTTCGGGTATCGGCAACGTACGCCAGCTCGCAGGTTGGTGGGGGAGACACCCTCTTCCGATTGCGCCAGGGAATAGAGCGGTTTTTAATTACGGATATTAACAATGCGGCCGCATCGGCCGTTGCTTCCAGCGCCGTGCCACTCATGTGGGATCACATCAGCGCCAATGCTGCTGCCTTTGCCCACGTGCCGGGTGGTGGCAGTGTGCTGTATCTGGACGGCCACGTGAAGTTCATTAGATATCCTGCCGAACGCTTTCCGGTCAGCATAGACAGCGGACGTTTCATGGGGCGTTATGATCGCATCTTTGTGCCCTGAGTGAGGTAAAGATTCACGGCATTTTCTGGCGCTCCGGCAGAGGGCGATTGCTAAATAAGCTAGTTCAGACTTAGATCAAATGCAGTTCGTAAGTTTCGGCAGCGTACGCAAGCGCTTTCATAACACCAACGTAACTGCGGCTCGGCTACCTTTACCTAAAGCCGCCTGCGCTCCCAGGCCTCACGAATTGGAAGCCGACAATCGAACGACTTGGAAAATGTCCGAGACAAATCTTCGCATACTTGATAAAAAAGTTCGGCGGGTAGTCTCCCCTTGGGAAGACTATCCGCCGTTTTCCGTTATTCGATAGCTACAACAACTATACGGACGATGCCTTCGCTACGCTGTGAGATTTTGAATAGCTGTAGACGCCAAAGAGGATCAGCAGACTGCTCACCAGAGTCAGCATGGTGTAGTGCTCATGAAACAGCACTGCACCCGTCAGGCCGCCCAGTAAGACCACGAGGGCTCCGGACTGACCAATGTATACGGGCCCCGCAGAGAGCTGGAGGTGGAACAACAACATCTGACTTGTTCCGGCTATAGCCATGAAGACGAGCATGAGCAAGGCATTGCTGCCACTCAGAAAGAAACTCACGGGCGTCGTGGCGGGAAACAGGCCCGCGATAACCACATAGGTCACCAGCGAACACAACGAAGTTGCCAGGGCCGTGGTGGTGGGATTCAGGGTGCCCGGCCATGCGAGGCTCCGATAGACATTTCCGATGCCAAGCGCCAGGGGGGCAAGCATGAGAATGTAAATCCAGATGCCGCCGCTATTCATGGCGTCCATCCGGGTGCTGACATAGAGAATGGCACCGATGAGGGTGAGGCTCAAAAAGGCCAGCCGTTTCCGGTCGAAGGCCTCCACATTCAGAAACAAGGCGATGACATAGGTGATCACCAGGGGCAAGGTAAAGGCCAGGGTGGTCAGCCCCACCCCCGTATGGGAGACCGCACCCGATACGACGAGACGCGGAATGGTGAAGCCCAATAGCGACGCAATCATAAAGTAGCGCAGACTCGACCGATAGGCAACGAGACGGGTCAGTGCACCGCGATCAATGATCGCGATGCACACAACACAACCAATCGCCTGAGAGAGGGCCGCGTGAACCGGGTGCAGTCCCTGGGACTGCAAATAGCGCAACAGCACCAGACTGGTGGTAACCGTGGCGGCCATGCCCCAGAGCATGACCCCGTCGATGGTGGTCTTTCTCATTAAGTTCTCCTGTGCGGGGCGAGGAGGAGATGGTCACCCACCTCCGAGGCCCTCCCCGTCAAAATAGTCGATTTTCACCACGTCATGGAGGGGGTGGCGGTAGGCGCGGGCCCGCGTGGGGGCTTCGCCCTTACCGAGCACAATCAGCATGACCGGAATATAGTTTTCAGGAAGATGGAGGAGTTTGGCCATGGCGTCGGGATCGAAACCAATCATGGGTCCTGTTTCGAAACCCAGGTCCTTGGCAGAAAGCATGAGGGCCATGGCGGCCATGGACGCACTGCGGATGGCTTCGTCGCGCTGGGTCTGGCTTTTCTCGGCATAGAATCCCTCGATCATGGGCAGCATTTGTTCTTGTACTTCGGCCGGAGTCTCGGCATAGATCCTCGGCGCGTCTTCGTGGGCGTTCAGTTTTCCCGTAACCAGTATGGCCACCGAGCTGCTGCCCACCTGGGGTTGTCCCCACGCGGCTTCCTGCATCGCTGCTTTCAGCTCAGGATTCCGGGCCGCGATGAAGGTCCAGTGTTGGAGATTGAAGGCACTGGGGGTTGCCAGGACCGGCTCGAAGATTTTCGACAGCGTTTCCTCGTCGATTTCGAGGCCGGGGGTATATTTCTTAACACTGCGTCGTTCGCGTGCAATCGTCGTAAATTCCATGGGGTCTTCCTCCGTTGTTGTAGACAATAGTTGTTTGAAACAAGTAACAGGGCATAGGTCGAGAAAAGGGTATGTAGCGATTCGTATTATCTGGTGTCAGCTATTTCACTGCCCGAAGTTTTGTCAGGATGGCGATTAAATTATGGAGTTCGTCTTCCGAAAGCGCCGCCATCTGTTGCCGATGAAGCGTGTCCAGCGGCTCCGCCATGGTGTCCAGCAAAGCGAGGCCCTTCGGGGTCAAGGTCAGCAGCACGACCCGCCGGTCACTGGCCGGTCGATTGCGCACGACCAACTCCTGACATACGGCCCGATCAACCAACCGGGTCACATCGGGCACCCGCGCCACCAGTCGTTCCGAAATGTTGGAACAGGGCACGCCTTCTTCAGGGCCTCCCCGAATTATACGCAACAGGTTGTAGAGCGTCTGGGTAATGCCGTGTGACTTGAAGAGGGCCGTCACTTCGAGCGACAGGGCACTCTCCGTACGGAATATATTCAAATAGGCTTCCACCTCGAGGCTGGTGAAGGGCTTTGTCTGTTTAATTTCTTCTTGCAATGTCTTGGCCATAGCGGGCCTCCTGTAGAGAATGTAACACAAACAATAGTTGTTGTCAACAAGTACTTGCATAAAGAATTATAAGTTACTGTATATAAATCGTTTACGGGGGAGGGGCTGGCGAGAAAAGAAACGGGCAGCACCCGTGGTGGGGCTGCCCGCATGTTTCTGATGGAGTCTGACGCTGCGTTATCGGCCGGATTTTATTCTTCGGGCAAGGCAACCGTACTCACGGGCTCGTTCTCCAAACGGGTGCCATAGCGGGCACCGACGGAATTGGCGTCGTCTTCAGTCTGCCAATCCACGTCCTCATCAAGGGCACGCCGGTCGACGACCCGAATGTGGGTGAGCACCTGATCAACCGCACGGGAGGCCCCGCAAAAATCGGGTGTCTCGCCATCGGCCACGATTTCACGCTGGGGTATGGCGAAGGTGCGAATGGTGCACCGAACGACAAAGTCACCGGCGACTTCAAATCGATGACGTACCCCGATGGCCGCCGTACCCACGAGGGGGCCACAGCCACGACCGGCGGCACCGTCCCGACCAATGGGCCGCCACGCGTCTTCATCTATTACCGGTCTATCGGTGCCTTCCGTCGCTTCCGCGTCACCCGCTGCGGGCTGGAGTCGCTGTATTTCAACGACCAGCTCGGCCCGGAGCAGTCCACAGGCATTGTCGTACCAGACACCTTCGGTATTGCGATCAAATACAAAGGCAATGCCCGTATTTTTTCGAACCAGGAGCCGACCATTGCGACGGGCGAAGTTGGACGCCGCACCAATCGTGGAACAGGCGTCGGCGTTTTCGACGGTCGTGCCGGGAATCAGCGCGAGACTCGCCCGGGGACTTGCGACGACATATTGGCGCAAGGGAAGATCAACGGCATCCACGCCACGGTCATTCAGGCCGAGGGCATCGTTGATCACATGCTGTATGTCAGTGGGGCCGACGATACCATCGTTATCGACATCGGCATTGATTTCCCAGGGGTCCAGATCCTGAGACCAGACTGAGCTAGACATGATCAGGGCGAAGAGCATTGCCGCCGACAGGATCCAACGTAGTTTTTGAGTTTTCATGGTGTAATCTCCATGGTAGGTCTTCATGATTTTGAAATATTGGAAAAGTGTCATCGATCTTCAGCCCTTACCCGGCGGGGCATTGGAAAGCAGGTGAAATTGGTATCGAACGCGGGGACCGGCCGCCAGGGGCACGGCACCCGAGGGGTGTGGATATACGGCAGCATGGCCCTGGCGCTCGGGAATAAACAGACTGCGTGGTGTGGCCGGAATTGCGGGGATGAAAAAGCGGTAGGAAGGGGGGAGTACGGCCCCTTCATGGGGGGCTGGTGCTTTGTTTTCATGGGGGGAATCGGATTGCACCGAATTCATGAGGGCCCGTTGCAGATCCAAGACGATCGAGGATGAGGTGGCGCTTGTGGGCTCCCCGTGGTCCAGCAGCATGGTGTCGACCAGCCGTTGCAGGTCCAACACGGAAAGGCTCTCATCCAGGCGCGTGCTTTCGGCCGACGTGACCGGTGCCGCAACGGAAAGGAGCAAGCTGAAAGACAGTAGCCAACGAAGGGCGGGGGCCTTCCACGCGGTGCCGCGCGCAAACGTGTCACTATAGCTAATCATGATAACGCGCTCTCCTCGTGACGGAAGCAGAGCAGCGAAAGGATGGAGAGACATACAAGCAGGTCGGCCGCTATGGAAGTGGATGTGTCGCCGGCTGCACAGCTCATTACAGCGGTGCCACCATCACCATCCCCTTCGCCTTCGCCTTCGCCTTCGCCTTCGCCTTCGCCTTCGCCTTCGCCTT
>CAXBPH010000124.1:0-19228 GCA_963977445.1 uncultured bacterium
GGCGTTGCTCGATAGCAGATAACGATTTTTTATCTAGTGAAGCCCAACTTCTTATTGGTTAATGATACGGCGACCACCGAGACCTTCACTTGGCTTCGAGCCCGAAACTCTTCCAGCGTTCCGTCAGGATTTGAAACGATGTCAATTCGCAAACGCTCAAGGTCCGATGGAGAAAAAGCGGATTTCCTCCCAGGGTTCTGTGGTTTCGGGAGAACCGAACCCGTGTCATGATACCGCTTTAATATATTCTTAACCGTCCCCTTGGGTGCCTTGAAACGCTTGGCAATATCACCCATTGATTGGCCGTCTTCAATTCGCGCGGCCACGACACGATTTCTAAGTTCGATTGCTGTAGGTTTCATGACCTAAGCACAACATCGTAGCTATATTAAATTAAAAGTCTATTAGCACGTCGCGCCATGGCTATCAGGGGCTTCATGGTGGCGCAACGGTGGATTATGCCGTTGAATTCGGGGGCCGCATTTGGCAATCCATGGGAGAGTGGTACCACGTCTTCATCGGGTTTGCGCAGTAAATAGGGGATGTAGCCTGCGGAAATATCGAACGACACGGAGGGCACGTTCACTCCGTTCCCCCGCAATGACCCCAACAATGATGTCGAATATCGCTTCTTGCGGAGGATAATCCAGATCGCCGCCATCGCCGGCGTGCCGGGGCTCGTGAGCTTAGCGGGAACGGTCTAAATGGGGGAGAGCCCGGCAAGAATACCTACGTATACTGTGCCGGGTCTCAGCTCGTCAAGTCTGGCAGAATTTGAACCCGATCGTGCTAATCCTCCAGCTTCCGAAGGTAGAAGTGGAGTAGTCCGAAGTTCAGTAGGAAGCACGCTGCGCTTGCCAGGGCCGCTGGGATTACCACGGCACTGTTTCCGCCGAGATAGGCTTCCATCGTGGCCGTGAGTAGCCACAGCTGCAACACGGCAATCAGCGATACGATACACAAAATCGCCGTGACAATGGTCATGCGCTGGCTGCGCGCAAAGTGGGATTGCTTCATGCCGTATTCTCCGCCATGCCCACGGCGATAATGCGATCGTCGCGCACTTCTAGGCGGACAGCGGGCAACGCGCGCCGGGGTGGCCCCGCGAGCGGTTCGCCCGTGTAGAGGTCGAAGGACCCATGGTGGCATGGGCAGTGAAACTTGCCCTCTTTTGGCTGGGGGATGACGGGGCAGGAGAGGTGGGTGCACTTCTGGCCGTAGGCCAGGTGTTCGCTCTCGGAAACGCGCACGAGCACGCAGGCGTCACCGGGGTCCGGATAGTGAAAGACCTTTGCGTCGCCTACGGCAAGTTCGCCCGCGCCGGCAATATCCATCTCGGGCAGGGGGCCACGCGCTTTCTTCCGCTCGCTCTCCACGACGATATAGCCCTGCCCTGCGACGAAGGCGAGACTCGTGAGGCCCATGAGTTTGGTAAAGTCTCGCCGTGAGCGGTATTCATCGTCGGCCACGTCAATGGGAAACTGTTCCCGCCACGCGGGCTGCTTGGCGGTATCGTCTGGATTCGGCACGGAGGCACGTTTTTTTTGCTTGTCGTCGCTCACGGGAGCTTCTCCCCATCGTTCATGGCGCTGAACATCATGTCGTCCTCCAGAGAATTGCCGAAGGGCGTCGTGTCCAGCGCGGCTGTCACGTCGAGATGGTTGGCCGGCGATTGCCGGGGTACCATCGTGTTTACTTTGGTCGTAATCGTTTGATTTCCGAACTGGAAGGTATTGACCGGTCGGGAGCTCGGGCGCAGTTCGTCGATTTCCGAACGCGAGCCGAAAAACAGGGCCTGACTCGGACAGACCGAGGCGCACATCGGTTTTTTTCCGATCGACGTGCGATCGTAGCACATGTCACATTTCATCATGAGGTGCATACTGGTGTTCATCTTGGGCACGCCAAAGGGGCACGCAAGCACGCAGTTGTTGCAGGCAATGCATCGCGGTTTGCGCGCTGTCTGCACCACACCATCGGCCGTCCGCTTGATGGCGTCCGCCGGGCAGACTTCGGCGCAGGTAGGGGAGTCGCAGTGCATGCAGACCACGGGCACGGTCTGGGTCGAGGTGGCCCGGTCGATGTAGTCCAACTGGATCATCGATTGGCCTTTGTGCGTGTCGCACTCGGAGCAGGCTTGTACACAGGCGTTACACCCGATACAGCGGCTTTGATCAATGAAGAATTCCTGGGTCTCTGAAACGGCCATTAGGACACCTCCTGTGTTGGGCGCTCGGCTGCGGCCGCAGTTTCGGCTTCATCCGGGTTTGCCTTGCGCAGGCGCGCAGCACAGACCTTGTATTCCGGTATCTTGGAAATCGGGTCCTGGGCGGAAATTGTGAGCTGGTTGGCGCTTTTGCGCCCCGGCCAATGGTAGGGGATGAAAATAGTATCCGGCCGGATGGTTTTTACCACCCGCGCCCGAAGTGTACAGGTTCCACGCCGCGATTCCGCAGTGACCCACTGTCCATCATCTATACCCAGCTTCGCTGCCATCCGCGGATGAACCTCAATGAAGGGTTCTGGGCAATGGTCGAGCAGGGGGCCTATTCGTCGCGTTTGTGCTCCAGAAAGAAAATGACTTACTACGCGGCCGGTGGTCAGCATCAGCGGATACTCCACGTCCGTATCTTCGGTGGGTGGCGAGTACATGGATACGTTGAACCGCGCCTTCCCATCGGGAAAGTAGAAGGGGCCCTCGCCCTTAGCTACGGGATTCCAGGACCCGGGCTCAAAGAGCCGGGGGGTGCCGGGATGGTCGTCTGCGGGGCAGGGCCAGAAGATGCCGTCGTTCGCTTCAATTTTTTCGTAGGTGATGCCGGAATAGTCGGCCACACCACCCTTGGAGGCCGCGCGGAGTTCGTCCATGATATCGCAGGCCGAGGCAAAGGTGAACCCATGGGTACGATTCAGTGCGCGGGCGATGTCCTGGATGATTTGCCAGTCTGGTTTGGCGTCGCCGGGGCATTCTACGGCGGGGTTGATCTTAATCACCCGGCCCTCGGTAGAGGTGACCGTGCCTTCATCTTCCTCTTGCAGCGAACCCGGCAAGACGATGTCGGCGAAGGCCGCGCTCTCGCTCATGAAGAAGTCGATGGCAACATAAAAGTCCAGTTTCTCGAGTGCGCGCTGGACGAATGCATTGTCCGGCAGCGACACCATGGGGTTGAAGCAGATCGAAAGGAGGCCACGAATCTCGCCCGCATCGATCTTACGTATCATCTCGTAGGCGTCCACACCGGGTTGTGGCAGGGACTCGGGCGTTACCCCCCAAACGCCGGCCACATGGGCGCGGTGCTCCGGATTCCCCAGATCACGCCCCCCGGGGAGCATGTCCGCCTTCTGTCCGTGTTCCCGCCCACCTTGGCCATTCGCCTGGCCCGTGATGGTGCTATAGCCACAGCCCTCCCGGCCGATGCGGCCGGACGCGAGCACGATATTGATGGCTCCGAGGCAATTTTGTACGCCGTGCGAGTGGTGTTCGATACCGCGGGCGTGAAGGAGGAAGCTGGTCTTCGCCGTGCCCCACCACTCCGCGGCCTGACGGATGGACTTCTCTGCAATACCCGTCACTTCTGCTGTCCGCGCAGGTGTCCACTCATGCACATGGGCCGCCAGATCATCGAAACCCACCGTGTGTGTGTCGATGAAGGGGTGATCCAGCCAATCGTTTTCGATCATCAAGTGCAATACGCCGTTGAACAGTGCGACGTCACGGCCCGGCTTGATGGGCAGGTAGAGATCGCTCATGCGGCCTGCCGGGGTAATTCGCGGGTCCACGGTGATGATTTTTGCGCCATTTTCGCGGGCCTGCCAGAGGTAGTCGGTCGTGATAGGGGCGCATTCGGCCACGTTTGCACCGCTGACCCAGATAACGCCGGCCTTGATAATGTCGCTCCAGGGATTGGCGGCCCGGTCGATACCGAAGGACTTCTTGTTTGCTGCGGCCGCGCTCACCATACAAAGCCGACCGTTATAGTCGATGTAGGGTGTCTTCAGGCATACCCGGGCAAATTTACCCATGAGGTACGTCTTTTCCGTCGTGAGGCTGGCACCACTGAGGACGCCGAAGCCCCCGGGGCCGTGTTCCTGCTGTATGCGTTCGATCTCTGCGGCTACCCGCGCGATGGCGGCGTCATAGCCCATGGCCTTGTATCCACCGGGGGCGTTGGTGTCGCGCTCATAGGCGTGGAGCAAGCGGTCGGGATGGGCGCCCTGCAGGTAGCGTTTGACCCCTTTGGGGCAGAGTTTGCCCTGGTTGAAGGGAAAATCGTAGCGCGGTTCGAACCCGATAACCTGATTGTTCTTGACCAGCAGTTTCACGCCGCATTGCTGTCCACAAAAACAGCAATGGGTGTCGACCACCTTGTCGGGGGTGACGCCGGGGTCGAGCTGCATGCCCGTGGATACGGAATCATGGGGCCCGAAATGTTCTCGAAGGGCCGAATCGGTTGCGGAATGGGTAGCCATTGAACGTACTCCTAAGGATGAAAGTTAGCCGCGTCTTCGCTGCCCAGTGGTCCCTCCCCGAAGCCGGGGTTTGCATAGACTGGCATGGGAAGCGGGAGCGTCGCGGAAATCCCGGAAGCACTCAACTGAAGCTGGCTCTGGGCCAGGGCGAACATCGTGCGGCGGCAGGGCGGGCAAACCTGCTGGTAGTGTGCCAACGCTGGATTGCCCTCCACCTCGTATCGGTAGCCCAACTCGTGCTCGGCCTGAATGAGGTCGTTGATGTGCATCTCCGACGCGAAGGGATGGTCGCACCGTGCACAACGTGCGGGGGCTTCCCGCTTCGCAACATCCTTGTAGAATTCGACACCCAATTGGGCGGGACGCTGGAAGATGTGAAAGAACTTGCCGAAGGGAAGCCACATCAGCGTGAAGATAACGGTTACCGCGTGGGCCAGTGCGAGAAAATCATAGCCGTAGCCTTCCAGCCACGTGTAGCTCACCGTGAGCAGCAGGCCACTCACACTGACGGCGAACAGCAGGATCAGAGGGAGAAAGTCTTCGGAGAAGGTCTGCAGCGCCGCCGCACCTTCGTCCCGCATTCGGCGTCGCATGGCCAGCATCACCCCCGGAATAACCATCAATGACGCCCAGACCAATCCATGAAACACCAGAAAGGCGAACCAGGAATCGTGGGGCATGGCAATTGTTGGAAATCCGAATACCATGATGCGGTACCAGTCGAGCCGGTCTGGCAGCGATTCGAACGAGATCCAGCCAAATACGAGGGGAAAGGTAATCGCCACTGCGAGGACACATCCCCACATGATCAGCATGTGCGCCAGCCATCGGAGTATGCCACGCTTCAGCATGAAATCATTGAGGGCGAACTGCCCACCCACCCGGGTGAGCCATAGCCGCATATTACCTGAGCGGTGATTGCGCTTGAAAAAGGTCTGCCAGCCACGCCGCCAGAACAGAGCCGTGGGGGGCCGCTGCAGCCAGACGGCGTAGCGGTAGGTAATTCCGAATGTCGCGAAAAGTGTCGCGAAGGTATACGCCACAAGGGGGGCATCGAAATGTTGGAGGTTCCGGGAACCCACCACAATCAGCAGCCCCAGAATTGTGGTTACGATGAGGGCACGAAGCCCTGCTTGAAAAACACCTGCTCGCATCATATCCCCTTACTGGTACTTAACACGTAATGAAGCACTCTAACAGATAGTGAAAGGACAACAAAAGGGGAGGCGAAGTGTGACGCGTTTGGAGGGACGCATCGCCCCCGTAAGCCCTTCTCTGACAACAGGGCGTGATTTCCAGAGGGCACCAGCTGCAGTGATCGCAATGCCTCACGTTGGTGGACTGGGTGGTCGCTACGAGAGAAAAAAGCACGGCCTCGAATACAAAAGCGGATCAATTTCCGGTACCCACAGCGAGCATTTCAGACGAACAGGCCGATGTGCTGCGGCTGAGCCCGTCTTTTCGCAAATCTTTTGGGATAATTGGACAATGAATATTGACGTTCATTGAAAGAGCCTCTGGTTCCCTCGCCGTTTCCAAAATTCCACGGGCCCGCCAGTCGTACAATGCGAAAGAGGGTTCAGCATGATCCGCGATGCTTGGTTTCGGTAGGATTGCCCACGTACCCGGCCCACGCTGATCAAGCAGCCATTGAATCGCGTGAGACGAAAGGAAGGACGGGTCGCCCGTGACAAAAAGCCACTGACACCATGGATCCCAGCGGAGGGCTGCCAGCATTCTGGCGAAGGGTCCTTGGTTGTCGGGCACGGCCGGCAGGAAATTCAGATTTGACCGAACTGCGGGCGTCGCGACACTACCAAGGAGCGTTACGGAGTCGACATGGGCCGTCAGGGCCCTTCCTATCGTCTCGCTCCAGAAACGTTCCCGACGATCAGGCGAAAGGTCGTCCGCTTCGCTTCCGACGAGAATTCCGCCCCGGACGGGAGTACGTCTGGATTGCGCGCGTAGCCAACTGCGCAAAAATTTATGGGTGTGCTTTACGCGGTCATCATCACGGCCCAACACCATCGCGAAAGGCCCGTCAGATTCAGGTGGACTTGACTCACCCTCACTACAAAGCCAGATCTTCGCAGGAAGGGCCGTGGACTTGTGCCCTTCGACAAGTACAACGTCATGCTGGCGTAATAGCAGTTCGATAGCGCTTGGCAAAGAAGGTATCATTTCTATGGGAAGACGAAGGAATCCTTGACTCGGGCAATGGGCCAAGACAGTCGCTCCTGCATTGAAGAGTCGATCGGTGTCTTTTCCTGGTCGGTCCAACTGAAGGCCGTGGGCATCGTGCTTTATGACAGCGACGGCAAGACCGTCGGCGCGAAGCAAAGGGAGTAGCTTCTCGAGCAGGGTGGTCTTGCCTGCACCGCTGTAACCACAGATCCCGAGAACCGGCATGCGGTCGAGGATTGATTCAATCATAGCACTCTATTCTCTTTCCGTTGAATGGCTCGGAGTATCTTGCTCCGCCGAAGTTGCTGCCCCCGCAGTGGGGGAGGACGGCAGATGCACAATGATTGAGTCGAGCGCCGAGGCAAACGGCCCCATATATCGGGTCTAAATTAGAATTTTCCAACGTGTCCAACATCCAGTCCTGCAGATTGAGTTCGTAAGAAATTGGCCTTACGACACCGAGCACTCGCCCGCCTGTCCCTGGGGGACATTGTCACGGGGAGTCTCAATGGTAGGATTGCGTATGCCTTGGCACTACGTGGCATCGCCTTGGCCAAAGACTATCGTAACCAGCAGCACGCAGTCGGTCTTCGCTTCGATGGAATGCACGGTTCCTCCTTCGATGTGAAGCCAAGTGAGCGGTCCATCCACCTTGTGGGGCGGCACCGTGTTTCCCGCGCGCGTGAATAGCCGGACCGCTTCAAAGCGATCCGTCTTCACCAGTGCGACGGTGTGCGTGTCTGTGTTCTGGGGTCCGAATGTCTCCAGGTCTATGACTTCGCCGGGGACAGCGTGTTCGATGGCCATCTATTTTCTCCTACGTGTTGCGTGTTGGTGTGCATTTGCTCCTGCAGAGGGGCTACCGCAACGATGACGGTTATCGTCGACTTTCTTCGGTAGCCAGGGCCCTGGGAAACAAGATGTTGTTCTCTTTGTGGATATGCTGATGCAGGTCCATCTCAAGTTCGTGAAGACCGTCGAGAAGGGCCCGATAGGTGTTACAGGCCCAATCTGGCGGGGTGTAACCATCCGTAAGACGGCTCATGTCCTCGAGTCCATTGCCCGAGGTGTCGTGTTCCGCCTCCATGGCCCGAATCGGGTTGGCAAGTGTGCCGAAGGGCATATCCGGCAAGGTATCCGATTGGGCCAACTGACTTATGACGGGAAAGAGAATCCGTTCCTCTTTCATCATATGGGCCGAGAGTTCTTCCGCGAGCGCGTGGACAACCGCTGCAAGTTCTGCCAATCGCGCATCTTTGTCGCCGTGAACCTTGGCCACTTTTGCGGACATCTGTTGCATCCGGGGAAGCTCCCGAACGAGATAGGCGTGGTGCGTTGTCACAATGTGCTTTGCCAGTTCGTCAAGCGGCATGGACGTATAATCGGTGGCATCTTCCGCAGAACCCGACGTATCCATCTCGTTGATAGACGCCAGGACCTTATCGACATTGTGGCCTTTTTTGGCGCACGCTTCCACGAGTGGCTTCTTACCGCCACAGCAATAATCTATACCGAGTTCCTCGAAGACCCGGGCGCGACTCGGTCGTTCTCGCACCAGTTCACCAACGGTTTGTTGTGCAGTTAATGTACTCATGATTAGGACTCCTTATTCAGTTCGTCGCCTTCCGGCGCATCTAATTCCATGTTTGCATCCAGGTGACCCGCCACGGACCAGCCCGTCTTGAGACCCAGAACAAACCATCCCAATGCCAACACGCCTATGGCGAATATGGTATCGCCAATGACGCGTAGCCATCTCAGTGTATCCATCAAATCGGTTTGCGTGAATTCCGCAGAACGGGCCATCCACATGCCATCATTGACGCTTGCCCAAGCCTGCAGAATGCCGCGGGGAAGGTCACTGAGGCCGACCATAAGGGCCAGGCCAATGTTGATCGACCAGAAGGCAAAGCACAACACGGGCGTCTTCCAGACCTGGTGCGCCGCCATACTCTTCAGGCAGAACAGCATCAGCCCGATAGCCAGCATGCCGTATACGCCGAATAGTGCGGTGTGTCCGTGCACAGCCGTGGTGTTCAGCCCCTGCATATAATAAAGGGCAATGGGTGGGTTGATGAGGAAGCCGAAGAGTCCGGCGCCCACCAGGTTCCAAAAGGCTACGGCAACGAAACAATAGACCGGCCATTTATAGCCGGAGACCCAGCCCTGTAGACGGCTTACGGACAGGTTGCCGTAGGCCTCGAATCCAATAAGGACCAAGGGCACCACTTCCAAGGCGCTGAATACGGCGCCCAAGGCCAACACGGCCGTGGGGGTACCAGAGAAGTAGAGGTGATGGAACGTGCCGATAATACCGCCGGAGAGAAAAATACTGGTTGCGAGAAGCACTGCCGCGGTCGCGGTGCGCACCTTAACCAACTGAAGGCGGGTAAAGAGGAACGCGATTACTACCGTGGTAAAGACTTCGAAGAATCCTTCAACCCACAGGTGGACCAACCACCAGCGCCAGTACTCTGCGATGGCCAGGTTGGTCTGCCGTCCCCACATGAGGCCCGCACCGTAGAAAAGCGCGATGGCAATGCACGAGATAGAGAACAGGGCCAGGAGGTGCCGATTGGGCCCGGGCTTGCGCATCGCCGGCCACAAACCGCGCCCCATAAGAAAGAGCCAGATGAACAGACCAATGAAGAGAAAGATCTGCCAGAATCGGCCCAGGTCCACATATTCGTAGCCCTGATGGCCGAACCAGAAGTTCATCTCCAGTCCCATTTGTTGACGGGTGCCATACCAGGTGCCAAAGAGCGTGCCCACAACAATCACGAGAAGGGCACCAAAGAGCACATTTACGCCCAGGCGCTGGTACTTCGGTTCCCGTCCTACCACGGCAGGTGCCAGATAGAGACCTGTGGCGAGAAAGGCTGTTGCTATCCAGAATATCGCCAACTGGGTATGCCACGTGCGTGTTACCGCATAGGGGAGGATTTCGGCGAGTGGAATGCCATAGAATCCCGAACCCTCTACGCCGTAGTGCGCGGTTATCGCTCCCATGCTTACCTGGGTCACGATGAGGCCCATGACTACCCAAAAGTATTTTACAGTCGCCTTCATGGAGGGGGTGGGATCGAAGGCCAGCATTGGATCCCGATCGGGGATGGGGGGCGCGTCTTCCTCCCGTGATTTTTCCAAAACATAGTACCAGGAGAGTGCCCCAATACCCGCCAACAGCACAATAACGCTGAGTACGGACCAAACCAGTATTGCTGCGGTGGGCTGGTTGTCGATAAGGGGTTCTGGGGGCCAATTATTGGTATAGGTGATATCTGTGTCTGGGCGATTCGTGCTGCACACCCAGGCCGCCCAGAAGTAAAACGATGCCAAATCGTCACGCCGTTCCGCGTCGGGTAGTACATTTTTTGGAATGGCATAGGCCTCACGGAGATGGTCTAGCGAGGCATCGCCGCTGTAGAGGAGCTTGTAGTGTTCGGACACCGCAGCGATGGCCTCGGCCCGAAGGTCGGAAACCACCAGGTCACCCGTATCCGGGTTATACGTATTGGTACGAAGTTCCCCCTTCAGACGGGCCTTTAAGGCCGCCTGCTGCTCGGGATGCAGGTCCGTGTAGGCCTCAACGCCATAGTCTGCCTTGGTCCAATGGGCCAGGAGCCATTCCGACTCTCGATGCAGAAAATCTGCCGACCAATCCGGTGCCACGTAGGAGCCATGACCCCAAACCGTGCCCACCTGCTGGCCACCGGTAGACTGCCAGACGTTCTGTCCGTCTTTGATATTCTGTCCGGTGAAGAGCACGTCACCCGACGTCGTGACCACCCGATCAGGAATCGGGGGCGCTTGTCGATAAATCTCGAAGCCATAATAACCAAGCACCGAAAAAGATGCGGACATCACGACAAATAAGCCTATCCATAACTTGCGATATTCCATCTGTTCTACTCACTTTCTAGCTGCATTTACACCGGCTGCGATACATTCGTAAAATAATCTGTGGTCGTACCACCAAAACGCTCGACACAGGCTACATTGAGCACGTTCAAACGGAATTCAGAACCCACCTCCAAGAAGCTCCCCACGAAACAAAACAACGTGCATCATGTTGCGAGCTCATTTCATCGATTTAAGCGGAACGCCACTCCTATTCAGAAGCCATCTACATGAATGACATGTGTTTATATGATTATGGGCCAAAAAAATAGTACGACGGACTACAAGGCACTGGACGGAACACGATGCGCAACGATATCTGCCAATGTCGATTCCTTAAGGAGCCTGAGGTAGTCATCTCGAATGGTAACCCACTTGAAATGCATTGCACAGGGGGTAGTTGCTGAACACGATGAATTTCCCATGAAACAACCTTCCACGACATCAAAAAGACTTATCTTTTCAGGGGGGCGCGCTAACTGAAACCCACCACCTTTTCCTTTTTGGGAGCTTACAATGCCCGACTGAATCAGTCCTTGCAGAAGCTTACCCAAATAATTCTGGGGTGCGTCTATCCGAGTAGCGATACTCGAGGCACCCTGAAACTCTCCGGGTCGCTCTGCGAGCGCCGCAACGGCTTTCAACGCATGTAGGGCTGTCTTGGAAATCATCACATCAATCCTTATTCACATGCGATTATAGGTTATAGGATTCGTGTTGTCAAGATGATTCTTACTACCCGACGCGACCATGTATTTCCTGAATACTCATCCGTCTCGGGATAAGTGTGTTCTTGGCCATCGTTTGGGTTCAGAATGTACGTCAAATGTGCCAGCTACCCGCACCGACGCCCCAGGAACCGCCCCTGCTAAACACGTGACCACCGTATTTCAATGCATATTGATAGGGACGGAATTCCGAGAACCATTGACTGAGACCTCAACCATAGTCCAATCGATTCTCTGTACCCGGGGTACAAACGCTACGGGAACTCCTGACTGCGAGGCACAACCCAGCATCCGATGTGCTAATCGTGGATTGTGATTCCAAATTGAGACTCGAAATCAGATAGGGTGTACTTGCGTATCGCGTCCCATGTGAGTTCGGCACAGGCCTTCTGGCAGGCCATGCATCCGACGCATTCGTCAAAAATTATCTGTACGGGGGGAATGGGTATGGTGTACTGGTCGGCCGGTACCGGCCGAATACAATCTGTCGGGCAAAAGGGCACGCAAACCTGGCAACCGGTGCAATTGTCCTCGTCCACCACGGCCATGAATTTTGGTCGTTTTTTCTTGGTCGCCAGGTTTTCAATTACCCGTCCTACCTTCTTGTAGTGGTCATATGTGCCAGCCATGATAGATCTCCGGGACCGTGTTTTCAGGGGACAAAAGCATTCCAAAGCGCACCGAAAATGTACGCTTGATTTTTTGAATCTCTATAGTGGACAATTATATCCAGAATAGGCCGGAGGTGCAAGCCATAGGATAGACCGCCATGTTCAAGGACGATGACAAACAGAACGAAGGGGAGAACGTGGACAGGGAAGGGACCGCGCCGCCGCGGCAAGGATTGCGGCGCGTTATGCTGTTCTCCTTCTTCGTCGTCCCTTTCTGTATTGCCGCCCTAGGAGTGGCTTTGTTCACCGGGGTCTGTATGCTCACTATGGATGCGCCGAGCATTTCCAGTTTACTTGACGACGTCCGGCATGGATACAGCAACAAACGGTGGCAGGCGGCGTATCAGTTGGTTGCCTTGTTGGACACAAGCCCGCCAGTCAGACTGAGCGAGGATGACGTCGCTCGCTTCAAAGACACCTTCGCGGAGGCCGACCCCAATACGGATCAGGAGATTCGTCAGTACCTCGCACTGGCCATGGGCTGCACACGAAACAGTGCCTTTGCGCCCTTGCTATTGAACGCGCTGGCCACGGAACCGGAAGTATCAAAACCGTTCATCGTGCGGTCCCTGGGACGCTTGGGTGATCCCGCTGCAGCACCCATGCTTGCGACGTACCTGGGCGACGAAACACCCTCGGTCCGCCTCGAAAGTGTAATCGCCCTCGGTGCCCTGGGGGTCCCAGAGAGTGTAGGGGCGCTGCAGTTGGCCTTAGAAGATTCAGAACCAAATATACAGTGGGATGCCGCAATCGCCCTGGCGAAACTGGGAGACGGCGCGGGCCAGCCCACGCTGTTGGCCCTGCTGGATAGAGCCTATCTTGCCACGTTTCCAGAGATAGACCCCTCGGAAACCAATCGCATCCTGGGGGTAGCCATCCAAGCCGGTGCGCTCCTCAACGATCCAGCGCTGGAGCGGGCCATCGCGCAGCTGGCTTCGAGCGATAGCAATATGACGGTACGGCAGATAGCGTCGGAGACGATTAAGTATCGGAAAGTGGTGGCGAATCAAAATTTGCCGATTAGCCTAGAGGGACAGGGGATATGACCGCTGATGATAAGAATGCAGGGACCCGGGAAGAGACGGGGCAGCCCACCGCTGGTGGTCGTCGAAGTTTTCTGGTGTCCGCCATTATGATTGGCTGGCTCTCCTTCGCGGGGACCGTGGTCGCCATGTCGGCGGCCCTCCTTCGATTTGCCTTTCCCAATGTACTCTTTGAGAAGCCCCAACAGTTCGCTGCTGGAATCCCGGAAGATTACGTAGACGGTCAGGTTTCGTTGCGCTGGAAAGACGCCCATGGCGTTTGGATTGTGCGCGACGGCAACCAGCTCTATGCCCTGCTTGCTTCGTGTACCCATCTCGGTTGCACACCGAACTGGCAGGAGGGAGACCGGAAATTCAAATGTCCGTGCCACGGAAGTGGATTTCATCTGAGTGGCATCAATTTCGAAGGTCCGGCCCCGCGCCCACTGGAACGCTGCGGCATTACATTGAGCGCGAATGGTCAATTGGTGGTGGATAAGAACAAACGATTTCTCTACGAAAAGGGCGGTTGGTCCGATCCCGTTTCCTATGTGCAGTTATAGTCCCAACCTGGAGAGGTGTTGATGGCCAAACGAGATAGAAACTGGTTGACCTGGCTGCGGGAGAGTCAGGTGTACACCTCGATATTCCGCGTTGGGATACCCAAGGATCGACGGGAACGGATGCTCGCCATCCTGACCAATGTATTTCTCCATCTCCACCCGGTATCCATCCCGAAGCACGCCGCTAAATTGACCTACACCTGGTGTATGGGGGGGCTCTCCTTCTTTCTCTTTCTCACCCTGATCGTCACCGGCATCCTGCTCATGTTCTACTACCGGCCCACCATTGAGTATGCCTACGGGGACATTATCGACCTCAAAGAGCAGACGCCCATGGGCATCATGCGGGAACTCCATCGCTGGGGTGCCCATGCCATGATTATTGCTGTCTGGCTCCATATGTTCCGGGTGTTCATGACCGGCTCCTACAAACGCCCCCGGGAATTCAATTGGGTCGTGGGCGTTGTTCTACTCGTCCTGACCATGTTTATGAGTTTCACCGGCTATCTGCTCCCCTGGGACCAACTGGCCATGTGGGCCGTAACGGTTGGCACCAACATGGGCGCGGCAACGCCACTCCTGGGTGTCGACGGGCCGGGCGCGGCCCTCCTGAGCATCGGGGATGTAAACCTTGTGCACAGCGGCGCGGACGCGCGCTTCGCCTTACTGGGCGGAAGATTCGTTGGGGATGCGGCCCTCCTGCGTTTCTATGTGCTCCACTGTGTCGCGGTGCCCTTTATCCTGGTAATCGGCATGATGATCCACTTCTGGCGCGTACGAAAGGACGGGGGCATTTCCGGTCCACTATAGGGTGGGATGGCAGACCCCGAAATTGACATGGTAGAACTCTTGAAATCGGCGACAAATCTGATTGCGAATCCGCCCGTACTATTTACCCTTATTCTTGTTGCCTTCTTTTTCCTGTTTCCCATAAACAATTGGTTTCAGTCCTGGAACCGACGGATGGGATTGGAGGCTTTGTGGACCCCCCGCGGGGCCTGTCTGGGTGCCTTTGCGATGACCTTATTTCTCGGGATCGGTGTAATGGACGCCAATTTCCGGGCGGTGGTCATGAAACCCGACAACGTACCCATCGTCGGCCTCGTTTATCTGGTTCCCTTCTTCCTCTGGTTGGCCATGAAGCAGGCCACCGAAAATGACCGCCGTCTACGCGCGGGCCAGCCACCTGCCGAGCACGACCCGGATGACAATCGGGTCCTCGTCTGGCCCGATCTGGTATACATCGAGCTAATCGCCCTTGTCCTGATGACGGTTTTTCTCATCGTGTGGTCCCTCGCAATCGCGGCCCCCCTGGAGGGCCCCGCCAACCCGACTGTCTCGCCAAACCCATCCAAGGCACCGTGGTACTTTCTGGCCCTTCAGGAGATGCTCGTTTATTTCGACCCCTGGATCGCCGGCGTCGTCCTGCCCGCACTGATGGTTTTTGCACTCATGGCGATACCCTACATCGACAACAATCCCAAGGGTCAGGGCTACTACAGCTTCAGCGAGCGTAAGATGGCCATCGCCCTCTTTCTATTCTGCTGGCTTGTGCTCTGGGTTCTGCTTATCGTCGTGGGGACCTTTCTTCGGGGGCCCAACTGGAATTTCTTTGGCCCCTTCGAATACTGGGATGTTCACAAGACCGTTGCACTGGACAACATCAACCTTTCGGAGTACGTCTATGTTCTCTGGATGGGCACGGGCTTACCCGACAGCGTACTGCTCCGCGAGATCTGGGGCATCCTATTGCTCCTGGGATATTTCCTCGTAATGCCGCTGCTTCTCGCCCGTACGCTGCTAAAGCAACACCTTCAATCGCTGGGGGCCCTTCGTTACAGCGTCTTTGTCATGGTGACGTTGATCATGTTTTTTTTGCCCATAAAGATGTACCTGAGGTGGCTTTTCACTCTGAAATACATCATCGCGATACCCGAGATTTCCTTCAACATCTGATGGTGCCCTATGAACCCTGAACGTGACAACGAACAACGCTACTACGCCATGCCGAAACTCCACCGCTGGTTTGCGGTTGGCAGCGTGCTCTTGCTCCTGGCCACGCTGGCGCTGATTCTGAACGATCACTATCGCCCCTGGAAAACCTACCAGCGGGTGTACCAACAGCGCGATATCGCCCTGACGGAAGCGCGCCTGGCCACACTCCATGAAGCCATAGACCGGGGCACCCCGTCGGCGGGCGAAAGCGAAGAGGGGGTAGAGGACGACCCCTTCGCCGAAGATAGCTTGCCTGCCCCAGAGGCCGAGTCCCAGGAGGGGGAATCGGACACGCCGTCGTTGGAGGTCATGCGTCGAGAGGTGGCACGCCTGGAGAAAAAACTGGACCAACAAGATTCCCGGCGCATGGGGATGGGGGGGGAGCTGCTGGCCCTCGTTCGTGACCTTCCCATCGTGGACCTGTCCGCACCGACCTATCGTGTCGAACAGATCGTTGTGCACGAGAGCCCGGAAGACCTTCACTTTACCCAGGTGCCCCGGGTTGATCGCTGTATGACCTGTCACGCGGGTATAGATAATGCGGACTTCGCCGATGAGGAAGAACCTTACAGCGCTCATCCCCGCCTGTACCTCTTCGTGTCGTCCTCATCGCCCCATCCCAAAGCGCGCTTTGGCTGCACCGCCTGTCACAGGGGCCAGGGGCGCGGTACCGAGTTCTACTCCGCCTCCCACACGCCCGATTCGCCCCGTGAAGCCGCCATCTGGGCCGGGAATCACGGTTGGAAGGAGAATCCCCATTCGGAATCTCCCATGATTGAGACCCCCTATCTCGAAGCCAGTTGTCTGCCGTGCCACCGAGACCAGAGCCGGGTGCCGGGCGCGGAAAAACTCAATTGGGGACTTGCACTCATCGAGACGGCCGGATGTTCGGGCTGTCACACCATGGACCACCTGGGAGAACGCCCCAGGCCTGGTCCATCCCTCCGGCGTATCGCTGCCAAGAGTACAGAGGCTTGGGTACAGGCCTGGATCCGAAACCCCGCGAGTATCCGGCCCGATACATGGATGCCCCACGTTTTCGCCGAAACGGAAGGGGTTGTCGGCCTTGGAGACGCCCGCGGTGAAACAGAATCGGCCGCAATTGCCGCGTATCTTTTTGGTGCGAGCGAGGCCTTCGAATTTCTGGCGACCCCGACGGAAGGGGATTCCCTGCGTGGGGCGGAGGCCTTTATGGCCCTCGGTTGTGATGCAGGGGCCCCACCTGACCGGCCTCGGTGAAAAAACCAACCGGGACTGGCTCTTCAACTGGCTCAAGAATCCCGCTCACTATAGCCCCGACACGGCGATGCCCAACCTGCGCCTTTCCGATGGAGAGGCCGCCGACCTGACGGCCTACCTCATGGGCGGAATCGTTTCTGCGGCCGCAGCTTCCGAAACACCCCTGAATGACCAGCTCGCGCGGGAGATTCTTCGTGAACATCGCGTCCGTCGCGAGCCCGCCGAAGCACTCGATGAGGCACTTGCCGCGTTGAGCGGTCGACCGCTACACGAGGAGCTTGGCAGGCGGCTGATAACGCACTACGGGTGCGCGGGGTGTCACGACATTCCCGGCGCGGAAACAGAGGCCCTTATCGGCCCGGAGCTCAGTAATCTCGGTCGGAAGCCATTACACGAATTCGACTTTGGTATCGATGTTACGGGCTCCCCAAATAAGTCCGCGTGGCTCCTGACGAAACTGTCGGCGCCGAGAAGCTTCGACCAGGGCCAGGAAAAGGAAGCCCTCGACCGACTTCGAATGCCCCAGTTCGACTTCAGCGCCGAGGAGCGGGAAGCAATTGTAACCGCGTTGCTGGGGTTTGCGGAAGTGCCTGAAGGGCATGTGCTGAACCGGCATCTTAGTGAACGGGAATCCGCCATCGAGGCGGGGCAACGACTCATCCGGGAGAATCACTGCACGGGATGCCATATGCTCGAAGGGCACGGCGGGGGATTGAATCCGACGCTGACGGAATGGCTCAAGCAGTCGAAAGGCTACAGTGACGTGGAGGCCCATGCGATGACCCCCGTCTATGGGCCGCCCAACCTGGATGGTGAGGGCAGCAAGGTGCGCAGCGATTGGCTCTTCGCGTTTTTACGCGCGCCGGAAACGATTCGTCCCTGGCTTCATGTTCGTATGCCGACCTATGTGCTTAGCGACGATGAACGCAATAGTTTGGTGCGCTATTTCGCCGCGCTCGAAGAGGAACCCTTTCCTTTTGTGGCGACGGAAGCGCCCGATATCTCCAGCCCCCTGTTTGAAGCGGGTCGAAAACTGTTCTCGGAAGACTACTTCGCCTGTGGAAGTTGTCACATTCAGGGCGATATTTTTCCCGGGGGTGATGCCGATGGATGGGCACCTGATTTTGCGCTGAGCGCCCGTCGTCTCAAACCGGCCTGGATAACGAAATGGCTCTATGACCCCCAAATCGTACAACCCGGGACGAAGATGCCGACCTATTTTGATCCCGAGTACTTCAACGATTCCGGGCCAGACGATATCCTTGGCGGGGATGAGCACCAGCATATTATCGCCTTACGCGATTATGTACTTGGTATTTCCTCCGAAGGCCCTCCGCCAACAAACGAAACCCTACCGGATGTGGAGGAAGTAAACGGGGTTGCCGATGACACCACGGCGGTTGGGACCGCGCCCGTGGACCCCTTGGCGGATGACGAACCGGAACTGCCCGAAAAGATGGAATCTGACAGCGACCACGACGGGACGGGTCCCGACGTTGCAACCTTCTAACCAACACGTAAACCCATAGCAACCAACGAAACAGGAGATCCGCTCATGAGAGCCACAAGAATGCTTCAAAAGACAGGTGTACTTACCGTAGCGCTGACTACGCTCGGGTTACTGGCGCAGGCTGGAACGATTACCGGGTCCGTTCGCTTTGAAGGAACGCCACCGGAGATGAAAGCAATTGATATGAGCGGCGATGACGGGTGTGTCTGTGATACGGCAAATCCCCCACGTGCGGAAGCGCTGGTGCTGGGAGCGGAACAGGGTATGGCGAATGTCTTCGTTGAAATCGTGTCGGGATTGCCGGAGAAGGAATACGCTGCGCCGCAGGAGCCCGTGGTGCTGACGCAGAAAGGCTGCCTCTATACCCCGCACGTCTTCGGAATCCAAGTTGGCCAGTCACTGGATATTCTGAACCCCGATGGCATTCTGCACAATGTACACAGTTTTTCCAAGGTCAATTCGCCGTTCAATCTTGCCATGCCCAAGTTTAAGACGAAAATCTCCAAATCCTTCGAAGAGACCGAGCCCATGTTTGCCTTCAAGTGCGACATCCACCCGTGGATGGGGGCCTATTGTGTCGTGGTGGATCATCCGTTCTTTGCGGTCACCGGGAAAGATGGGAACTTCAGCATCACCGGGTTGGACGCAGGCACCTATGAAATAGAGGTGACCCCCGAACGTCTTGGAGCGCAAAAGGCGACGGTAACGGTTACGTCAGATGACACCCAGAGCGCCGACTTTGTCTTCTCACGGTCGAAGAAGTAGTCGGCCGCGCGGAACACGTCTTCTCCGATTGCACGCCCGCCCTTGTGCAATCGGAGCTACTGCGGGCGAGCCACCATGGCCGCCCGCAGTATGTATCTATCGGGCAACATGTCCTGTGCCGGCGCAGGGCCCGTCATGGGCCCTACGTGCGACGTCATCACGTGAGGGTCACAAGAATTCG
>CAXBPH010000125.1:0-19123 GCA_963977445.1 uncultured bacterium
GGTTGTAGAGTCCGGTCAGGCCATCTGTAATGGCAAGGCGCTCCAGCCGTTCGTTGGCCACCTGAATGCTTTCGAAGAGCTGCGCCCGCTCGAGCGCGTTGGAGGCCGCTTCCGCCACGATCTCAAAAAAGCTGATTTCCCGCGCGGAGAAATTGCCTTCTGTGCGTGCGGCACGAAGTAGCAGCGAACCCACATGCTGATCAAAAAGCACAATCGGTATGACCACCAGGCTGTTGATATTCGCCCGACGAAGCTCTTCCACGAACGGCTCAGTACCCTCACTATCCAGTGCATCATTAACGACAATTTTCTTTTGCGTCGCCATGGACTGGTGGAGCTCGGGATACTTGAATAATTCAATGGTTTTATTGACCACACTGGCATCTTCGTGGGAAGCCATGACATGGCCATGGGGGTCGCCCCCCCAGATGCGAACGATAGAACAGCGCTCGGACTTGACCACTTTGGAGATGTGCTCTACAAAGACAAACAGAATGTCGTGGGCCCGTCGTTTGGCTGAGATGGCCTTCAGAATTGCAAGGACCGAGAAGAGGTCGTCTTTGTCCCGCGCGATATTTTCCTGCTGAACGGCCTGGGCATTGGCGTGGACCGCCATCAAGGTCATGGCCATGGCAGATGCCTCACTGTCAGAGGTCTCCGGCACATGCTGCGTCGTTTCGAATATTTCAGCGTCAATGGCGCCAAACTGGTGCAGCCGATCGGCAACGGCATCCGCATTGCGGCGTTTTAACGACCAGCCACCGGCGAAGCGTTCTTGCTCATTGACAATCGACTTGCTTCCGACGAGAGCCAGGTCACCGTGGGGAGAAAAGCACAAGAGGAGACGATCGCTATTGCGGAGGCCTGCTTCATTTTCACCGGGCGCAATGAGCACCAGGCGCAGCCAATTTGGAGGCTCACCCAACGCGGCGACAAGCTGTTCGGCGCTTTCGGAGTCCGCAATGACCAAGGCCTGATCATGTTCCCCCGCTACGATATGTTCTAAGGCCTCTTTCATCAAAGCACAAAATACGGAAAAATCGTGAAGGGGAATAAATTTCGAGAGGGTCGAACCCGGCGCGTCGGATACGCGCTCTAACAATGAAGATTCCATAGATTTTCGAGAATTCTTTCTCTAATGGACAAATAATTCGAGCCGGAACTCGAAAGGCTGTCCTGTCTGGGGCGGGCAAGAAATCAATGGCGCTCAATTCTCAACCAAACGAATTTAAAGGCTCGGGCGACGCGTCGCCTAAGCAAAATCGCCTATTCCCGACACATACAGGTAGCAAGCCCAACCACATTGCAGACCCAAAGTCTGATTATCCTTCGATTTCGTCTCGAAAGTCAAGAGAGGGACCGCTCAGCTCGTACTGCTAAGGGATTTCCAGTCAATAGTTTCCACAACTTCCACGGGGGTAGAACGCACGACGAGATCATACAATTCTTCAACTTCCGCGTTGTGCATTCGTGGGCATCCGTGGGACTGATACAAGCCGATGCTGTCTGGCGCTACGGTTCCGTGAATTCCCAGATCAGAGGGCAGTCCCTCCCCCGCAGGAACCATAGGCATCCAGCGACTGCCCAGTTCATTCTCCGGATCGCCGGGAGGAACGGAGGGTCGGTTTGCAGGAAACCACGTTGGATCTTTTTGCTTGCTGCCGATGGTGTAGGTGCCCAGGGTGGTTTCATGGCCTTCCATGCCCAAGCCGGTGTAGTAGCGTTTGAAGGGGCCTTGATTGTCCATGAGAAAGAGGCGGCATGTTGAGCGCTCGATGACGATGCGGAAGTCTTTTGGGGTGTATTTCAACATTTGCCCCAGATGGAGTTTGCTGGGGTCGGTAATGTCATTGGCCCGGGTCAATAATCCCTGGGTCGTGTTCAGTTTGATGCCAATGTCTGTCAGATTGTCACCCGACTGAATGGAATAGTATTTACTCTCGGGCGTCTCGATTTGCGAGAAGGACAGGGTGACATTCAATTCCCCGAGGGCATCCAGCGCGGTATTCCAATCCTCCGAGTTCACGGCAGCATCGTCCAGCGCCAAGCGGTACAAATCCCGGGCTTCTACCATCTTGTTGTCCAGGCGAGCGAGTCGTCCCAGGCCAATCAGCGCGGGAGAACGCATGCCGGATGGAGCGCTCTTCTGGAGGGCTTCATATTGCTTGCGGGCTTCTTCAAAACGCTGCTGCTTTTCGAGGGCCTCGCCATAGCCGGCGACATAGAGAGGGCGTTTGGGATCGTTAGACGAATTACCCAGTAGCTGCTCATAGAGCCGAACGAGATCGCCCCAGGCTTCCGTCTTTTTTGCCAGGCCAATACGCTCAAGGAGAAGGGCGTTACGTTTTGAAGGATCGCTCTCCGTTTCCAGTGCGGAATCCAACACGGCCGCCGCGGCCTCCAGACCACCTGCTTCCGCCTCTTTCTGGGCGCGCTCTACCACAGAAACAGCCGCCTCGTCGGCGAACATACCATCCCACTTAGACTTCAAAAAGGGGTAGGTCTGAAAAACGGCAAAGGCGATGATAAACAGGATGGTCAGCCGTAAGACGGTACGAGAGAGCCCCGGTTGATCCTTGTTATTTGAACTGTAATGAGTAACCATAACTACATGTTGTCCCGACTATATTTTGGATTCGGCCACCCGTGAGAGATCCAGCAGCATCTCCGTAACAGATTGGTATCGACGCTCAATGCGGCGTCGAAGGGCCTTCAAAATAATACGGTCCAACTGCTGTGTAACATTCTTATTATATTTGGAGGGTGGCTCAAACTTTATTTTGCGGTTTACGATCTGCTTCTGAATCGCCCGTGTGTCGTGGCCTTCGCAGGGGTGGCGCCCGGCGAAAAGCTCGTACATAGTGATGCCAAAGGAAAAAATGTCCGATCGGGCATCCAACTTTTGTTTGGTAAGCTGCTCGGGGGACATATACAGGCGCGTTCCCCCACTCTCCTTCATCCAACGGGTGCGCCAGTTGGCACTGGATTTGGAGAGACCAAAGTCCACAATTTTTACCTGGGTCCCATCGCGGGAGAACAGGAAGTTCGCCGGTTTGATATCCCGGTGAACGATATTGTTCTGATGAAGAAAATCGAGTCCCTGGCAGAGTTTAATACAAAGGTCGATCATCTGAGTCATGCTCAGGTCACGGTCGTGAATATGTTTCTTCAGATCGTAGCCATCGATGAACTCCATCAGCAGGCAACGACGCTTGTTGCCGGCCCGATCTTCCTGGATGACAATCTCATTGTGCATCTTGATGATCATCGGATGATCCAGCGCGGCGGCAATCATGATCTCTCGCCCAAGATAGTCGCGCTTACGCCGCTTCTTGTCGATGTCATAACGCCTGTCAAGCACCTTGATGGCAATGGTCTTGTCGTTTACCCGGTCAATGGCTTTGTACACCGTACCCATACCGCCGCTACCGATAGGCGCTATGATGTCATAGGGCCCCACGTGCGTCAGCTCAAATTGGGATTCATCGAGGGAGCCGACTGCCCCTTCGTCATCCGAGCCGTTCTCGACGGGCTCGGCAACCTTCTTTTTACGAAAAAATCTCATTGGCTGCTCCATATAATGACTGGCGTGATCATAAGAGCAAGACACACCCCATTTCAATATTGGTGAATTCAGCCTTGTTTCCAGCTGGCGACGCCGGCCGGGACAGCCACTTCCTTCATCATATCGGCCAATACCGTCTCCGTCGTTACCCGGCGGAGGCGACTTTCCGGATTGAGAATCAGGCGATGTTGCAAGACGGGCGTTACCAGCGCCTTAACGTCATCGGGAATCACATAGCTCCGCCCCTCTACCGCCGCATAGGCCTGGGAGGCACGGAAAAGCATGATAGAGGCCCGGGGGCTGCCGCCGAGGGTCAAGTGGGTCGAATCCCGCGTGCGGTGGACCAGGCGAACGATATAATCCCGGACCTTTTCGTGGACGAAGATGTCCCGAATGGACCGCTGCATTCGCTGTATGGTGAGGGCATCGGTTACCGGTTGGAGTTCGTCCACCGGGTGGGAAATGCGTGTTTTTTCCAGAATACTGAGTTCGGCCATGATGTTGGGGTAGCCTATGGAAAGACGCATCATAAATCGATCAAGCTGGGCCTCCGGCAAAGGGAAGGTGCCCTCGTGCTCCACAGGATTCTGGGTGGCGAAGACCGTGAAGGGCTGGATCAGCTTGTAGGTGTGGCCATCGACCGACACCTGCCCTTCCGCCATGGCTTCCAACAGGGCCGACTGGGTACGGGGCGTGGCCCGGTTAATTTCGTCCGCCACCAGCACCTGGGAAAACAACGGACCCCGACGAAACTCGAAGTCCTGGGTATGTTGATTGTAAATAGAAACGCCACTGATGTCGGTGGGCAACAAATCGGGGGTGCACTGGACACGGCTGAAGGTGCAGCCGCTGGAAACAGCCAGGGCCCGGACCAGCATGGTTTTCGCCACACCGGGCACATCTTCCAGGAGGACATGGCCCCCTGCCAGGTAGGCGGAGAGGGCACTCTTTACCACCCGGGGCTTATCCAGGATGACGAGTTCCACATTGGCAATAAGATCTTTGATAACCTGTCTGAATCCAGCCACGATGGGTCCTTTGCTGCTCGATGGTGAACCTGATAATAGCGAGATTTTCACCGTAAAGCAACCAGGCCATTTTCACGGTTACACGTAAGAGCTATGGCGGTTGACAGTGATAACGATCACTGCTAGGCTGAAGGTATCTTGCCGTGTGATTGATTCGCCGGTTGAACGACGGGTGTCTTGTATCTATTACTCCCAATCGACACTAATTTTCGAAGCCAAGTCGAACGAATAACTTGAGGTGCGCAGCTATGAATCGTCCTGCCCTATCTAAAATTACAGCCTTTTCCTGTATGGTCGCTATGGCCCTCTCCCCCACCGTTCGGGCGGACGAAATTGTCATCGACGGAACCCACTATGCGAATGTATATCTGCGCTCGACGGAGGCGACCTATTTCGTTCAGACACCGGAAGATGGCAAAATAATTACGGCGTCCCGGAACAAGGTAGACGAGGCCACCGTAAAGCGCTCTGCCGATCCCGCGGTACGGACGGCCCTCCTTGCGAAGTGGAAAGAAAATAACCCCCGACACCAGCAAGAGCTGGAACAAGAAGCCCGTGTAGCGTCGATTGTGGCGCAGGCGGCCTCGTCGGAGCAGGAGCGCCTGACCGCCATCCCATCCATCACGGCGCGGGGTGACGGTGCGGCCGATGGAGCGGAGCAATCGACCGGGGCCCGGTCCGACGGGTATGTGCCCTACATCAATCTGAAAGATATTCCGCTGAAGGCCGCCCTCAACGGCATCTTACGTCCCATGGGACTCGACTACCGCATCTATGGGGACATTGTGTATGTCAGCACCCCTTCCCTCCTACGACGTGAGGCCCACGAGCCCATGGTGACCCGCCAGTATCGATTCTATGGCAACGACACCATGAGCAAGATCGTATTGAACAGTGCGGCAGGTAGCCGGGCATCGGCCCAGACCGCTGGTGGTGGTTTTGGAGGGGGCGGATTCGGCTCCGGGTTCAGCGGCGGTGCCCAAGGCGGCCAGCGTGGCACCCAGGGAGGCGTTGGTGGCGCGAACGGCTTCGGTGGCAGTGGTGGTGGTCAGGGACGTCAAGGGGGCGGTGGCGGCGGTTTTGGCGGCCAGGGCGGCCAAGGTGGATTTGGAGGCGGTGACGTCACCAGCATCGGCAATATAAGCCAACTCTTCTCCACCATCGATGACCGTCTGGTCGGCGAAGCTCCAGCCGTCATTGGCAGCGGATACTATTTTCAGGACTGAGGTGTTGGCAGGGTGCTTGTCTGACACGGTGCCTGCGTGTATCCTCATCGATTCTCGTGCGGTATACGTGCCCTTGGCGTAGGCTGCGATGACGCAAAGGAGCTTGGACATTCCCACCTTGGCGCGTCTTCGACCTGTCCGAGGCAAGGCCCGCTTCAACGCCGAATGGCAATAGGAGCGTGCAGAATGCCCTCCTGTTACCAACGATACGACTTCTCTTTTCCACGTACACCCGCAGATACGACGTATGCTGCCATGTCCGAGTGTATTTTGCCTCGGACAAGAATGTCCAAGATCCTTGGCGCGGAAGATTTCCTTTGTTAGTGTGGTGCATTCATCCATGGCGCTCTTCCTGGATCACCGGGTCGAGGTTTTGAGCCGCCGTGATGCGCGCCGCCAGATCACGGACCTTTTTGCTGGATGTCGTTGTTTAGTGGGGTGTTCATATTGTTGCCCTCCCGGATTTATTTTTGCTGGGGATAGCTGTACACGCCATACCCTGTAAGAAATACCTGGCTGTGGCGACGCAAAGGATCTTGGACATTCCCACCTTGGCGCGTCTTCGACCTGTCCGAGGCAACGCCCGCTTCAACGCCGAATGGCAATAGGAACGTTTAGAATGCCCTCGTGTTACCAACGATACGACTTCTCTTTTTCACGTACACCCGCAGATACGAGGTATGCTGCCATGCCCGATTGTGTCTTGCCTCGGACAGGAATGTCCAAGATCCTTGGAGCGCCCGCTGTGGGACCTGTGGGACTTTGACCTATTACAAATTCATTCGACTGTGTGTCAACGACAGGCGTCTCAGTCCCACGGGTCTCACCGGTCCCACTCGTCCCAGCCCCCAACAACAAAAAAAGCGCTGCCCGCAGGCAGCGCCATAAACTTTGCTATCAATTTCGTTCTCAGGTCAACATGCTTTTCAGCTCACCCATGAACTCATTGAGATCTTTGAACTGTCGATACACGGAAGCGAAGCGCACATAGGCCACTTCGTCAAGCTGCTTCAGCTTGGTCATGACCGCTTCACCCACGGCCACCGTATTCACCTCGTGCTCGGTGGAATTAAACAGCTCGCGCTCCACTTCGTCGATAAGGGCATCTACCTGCTCGAGGCCAATGGGACGTTTTTCGACGGCCTTGAGGATGCCACTCTTGAGCTTCCAGCGGTCGAAGTTTTCACGACGTCCATCTTTCTTGATGACCATCTGGGCAACTTCTTCGATACGTTCGTAGGTCGTGAACCGGCGTCCGCATTTAAGGCATTCCCGACGACGGCGAATGGCATCGCCCTCTTTAGAGGATCGGGAGTCGACAACACGACCGTTGGTATCGTTACAGAAAGGACAACGCATAGTTGGTCTGGCACCTTATTTTAACGGCGAAACGGCGTTCCATTGGATGAACTAACCACCACAGACACATACTGAGCCGCGCCACATCCACATATTGTATGCTAAGAAGCCTACCAAATACCATATACGGTGTCAAGCGTAAAAGGATAGGGTCGTTTTTCCGTATCGCCGTTCCCGCTGGCGTGTCAGTCGGCCTACCACTTCGGGAAGATGTATCTTTGAGGTATGTTCCATAATCACCTGTCCCCCTTCCGCGAGTAAATTGGCCTGGTCGATCCCCGCCAACACGTCTTCATAGCGGTCCTGGTTATAGGGCGGATCGACGAAGATGAAGGTGTAGGTGCCGCCTACCCGATGAAGTTCTTCCGGGATTCGGGAGCGCAGGAGTCTCGCCACCTTATCCAGGCGGGTTGTTTCCAGATTTTTGCGAATACAGGCCTGTGATTGGCTGTGATCGTCCACAAATACGGCGTTGGATGCGCCCCGACTCAAGGCCTCAATCCCATTGGCACCGCTGCCGGCGTAAAGATCGAGGAAGGCCACACCGGGCAAGTCGGGATCGATAATACTAAACAAGGCTTCCCGGACGCGATCCAGGGTTGGGCGAACACGGTCCCCCACCGGCGTGGCGAGACGCATTCCACGGGCCTGACCGGCGATTACTCGCATGGCGGGCAGACAGCCGGAAACAGGTCCGATTGGGCTGAAGTGGGTCCAAATGGCCCTTTTCGACGTAGTTTTGCCATATTTTGCTCATGCTTCCTTAATAGGTCGTATAATTATCGGTGGATTGTATCGACAAAACAGGGAATGTACTCAGTAACTACCACAGGATCGTTGCAATTGCAAATGGCCTAAGTCGTTGTTAATTCTCTGTTTATGGGTATTGGTACATTTCAACTGCCCAATTTTTTGTCAATCAGGGGCTGTGGATAACTTGTGGATAAGTCCGCCGAATGTAATGCATTGTATACGGTTTTGGGATACGGGATAGGCGCGTATAGCAATTAAATATATGGTTAATTGGCCGTCCGTCGGACAATTGAAGATAAATAGGCCCTCCAGAATCTGTTCTGGAGGGCGCGTCTTGGTTATTCATCTCGGCGCGGCGCTCAGTCTTTGAAGAAGCCCGCGCGGTTACGCACCCGGAGGCGGAGTCCATTGAGATTGATGAATCCCGTGGCATCCATCTGGTTATACGCCCCTTCATCTTCTTCGAAGGTCGTGATTTTTTCGTCGTAGAGGCTTTTCTCAGCCCGACGCCCAACCAGATCGCAGTTGCCTTTGTAGAGGCGAACGCGGGCGGTTCCGGTGACGTTTTCCTGGCTCTTGTTGACGTAGGTCATCATGGCTTCGAATTCTGGCGCAAACCAGAAGCCGTTGTAGATAAGCTGGGCAATCTTGGGCGACATCTGGTCACGTTGCAGCATGACTTCCCGGTCCATCGTGAGGGATTCTACGCCACGGTGCGCGGTGTAGAGGATGGTGCCACCGGGGGTTTCATACACGCCACGGGATTTCATGCCGACGAAGCGATTTTCTACGATGTCGATCCGGCCGACGCCATTTTCGCCGCCGAGACGATTCAGTTCAGCGAGGAGATCTTCGGGTTCCAGGCGTTTGCCGTTTACGGCGACGGGCGTGCCTTCTTCGAAGTCGATTTCCACGTAGGTGGGTTCGTCGGGGGCTTTCCGGGGATCGGTGGTCAACACAAACATGTCTTCGCTGGGCTCATTCCACGGGTCTTCCAGGACACCCCCTTCGAAGGAGATGTGAAGGAGATTGCGGTCCATGGAATAGGGTGCCTTCTCGCGCTTGGACGCGGGCACGTCAATGCCATGCTTCTCGGCGAAGTCCACCATCTTTTCCCGGGTATTGAGGGTCCACTTGGGGTCACGCCAGGGGGCCATGATGGTCACGTTGGGTTCGAGGGCCTGGCAGGAGAGCTCAAAGCGCACCTGGTCATTGCCTTTACCCGTCGCACCATGGGCTACCGCATCGGCACCGGTTTCACGGAGGATGCGAATGTGTTCCTTGGCAATCACGGGACGGGCGACACTGGTGCCCAGGAGGTAGGTGCCTTCATAGATGGCGTTGGCACGCATGGCTGGGAACACGTAGTCGCGGACAAATTCGCGACGAAGATCGCTGACGAATACGTCACAGGCACCGGTGGCCACAGCCTTTTGACGGGCGGGCTCGGTTTCTTCACCCTGTCCGACATCGGCGATATAGGCAACCACCTCGGCGTGGTAGGTCTCTTGCAGCCATTTCAAAATAATGGACGTGTCGAGTCCGCCTGAATAGGCCAGCACAATCTTCTTAACGTCTTTACCCATTTTTCTGTTCCTTTAGCTCTTAAATATGCCATCCGCCCACGGCGGAATTGCGGTAGTTCTCAAACGGACCCATCCGAATTGCTCAACAGGAATACGCAACCCGAACGGGGGGGCGTACTATTTCATCAGCGTCGCCATGACGGCTTTCTGCGCATGGAGTCGATTTTCGGCCTGGTCGAAGGCAATCGAATTGGGCGAATCCATAACGGAATCGGTCACTTCACTGCCCCGGTGTGCGGGCAGGCAATGCATGAAGAGGGCATCGCTCTTGGCTTTGGCCATGAGGGCATCGTTGACCTGATAGGCCGCGAAAGCGCGCTCCCGTTCCACCGTTTCCTTCTCCTGTCCCATGCTGGCCCACACGTCGGTATAGACGGCGTCGGCATTTTTTACACCCGCCGCAACATCGTGGGTAACCTCAATCGTACCGGCGGCGGTGCGTTGGGCTGCTTCCACGAGCTTCATATCGGGCTCATAGCCTTCCGGGCAGACCAGGGTAAGGTTGACGGGGACCTTGGCCGCGAAATGGGCCCAGGAATGAAATACATTGTTCCCATCACCGACGAAGGCGAGCTTTACCTGGCTGAGGTCTTTGCCCCGGTATTCCCGCAATGCCTGGGCATCCGCCAGAATCTGGCAGGGGTGTAACAAGTCAGTAAGTGCATTGATAACCGGCACCGTCGCATATTCAGCGAGTTCGAGGACGTCTGCATGACGAAACGTGCGGGCCATGATGCCATCTACCCAACGGGTAAGGTTCCGGGCCACGTCGGGCACGGACTCCCGGGCACCGAGGGTCGTTTCGATGAGTACCGAGTCCCCCCCGAGCTGAAACATGCCTGTGTGGAAGGTTACCCGGGTGCGCAGGCTGGGTTTTTCGAAGATAAGCGCGAGGGTCTTCCCTTCCAGCAGGCGGTGGGGAATGCGGTTCCGCTGTTTCGCCTTTAAGTCATCGGCGAGGTCCAGAAAGGCCAGAATTTCTTCTTTGCTGAAATCCAGAAGTGAGATGAAATCTTTTACCATTTTAACGCTCCGAGGCTGACCTTCAATAGGGAGATCACCCGGTCTATGTCTGCTTTTTCTACAATCAGGGGCGGCAGGAAACGTAGCACGTTGGGGCCTGCCGGTCCACAGATGATGCCTGATTCAATGAGCATCTTAATCAGGGGGGCGACGGGCTGAGCGAACTCGATACCCACCATCAACCCTTTTCCGCGCACTTCCACCACCGAGGTACAGGTGTCGGCAATTTCTGCCAGTCGCTCAAAAAGATAGCGTCCATTTTCCTGGGCATTCTCGAGGAAGCCCGGGGCGGTCAGCGCGCCGATCGTGGCCACGGCCGCCGCAGAACTCAGGGGATTCCCCCCAAAGGTGCACGCGTGGGACCCTACATCAAAACCAGTTGCGGCGGCGTCGGTACAGCCCATGGCACCGATGGGTACCCCATTGCCGAGCCCCTTGGCCAAGGTCATAATGTCCGGGGTGATGCCATAGCCCTGGTGGGCGAAAAGGGGGCCGGTCCGCCCGAGTCCGGTCTGCACTTCATCAAGAATCAGAAGAATGTTGTGTTCGTCGCAGAGGGCCCGGACCGCTTTCCAGTAGCTTTCCTCGGGTACGCGCACGCCGCCTTCCCCCTGAATGGGCTCCAGCATGATGGCCCCCACTTCCGGCGTGATCGCGGCTTTCAGTGCGTCAATGTCATTGAAGGGGACGTAGCTGAATCCGGGAACGAGGGGCTGAAAGCCATCGTGATATTTCGGTTGACCCGTGGCGGTGACGGTTGCAATGGTCCGACCGTGAAAAGATTGCTGGGCCGTAATGATATTGGGCCGGGGTGTGCCCTGCTTATCCCAATAACGCCGAACCAGTTTAATGGCCGCTTCATTGGCTTCGGCACCACCGTTACAGAAAAACCATTTGTCGGCGAAGGTGTGTTTGGCCAGCGCGGCCGCCAGAAGCGCCTGGGGCTGGATGTAATAAAGATTGGATACATGGACCAGTTTCTTGGCCTGATCGCAAATGGCCTGGGTCACGGCGGGGTGACAATGGCCCAGATTACACACGGCGATACCCGCGAAGAAATCCAGATATTCCTTGCCTTCGGCGTCCCACAGGCGCATGCCCTCTCCCCGGCTGAGCGCGACATTTCGCTCGCCGTAGGTATTGATGACGTGGGCATCGTTCAGGGCTTTTATTTCATCGGTAAGTGTCATATGGACGGGGCTTTCCGTGAGTACAGGGGACATCGGTTTTCTCCAGGTTACGTAACATTACGCGTCACACGATACCTGGAACGGGAATATGCATAGTGGGGCAAGACGTTACGCCCCGGTATCTGCAATCAGCTGTTGGCCGCTTTCGGGGGACTGCCGCCCTCTTTTTTAGGCTTGCTGGCACCCTCTTTCTTGGGTTTGCCTTCGCCTTCTTTCTTCTCTGACTTAGGTGCATCGGGGGCTTTGCCCTTTTTGTCCTTATAGTCAGTCTCGTAGAAGCCACTGCCCTTGAAAATTATGCCGGCACCGGTGCCGATGAGCCGGCGACATTTCTTGTTGCATTTCTCGCACTTTATTTTGGGATCGGCAGACATGGCGTGAAACACATCAAAAACGTGGGCGCAACTGCAACATTCATATGAATAGGTAGGCACAGCACCTATACTCCAATTGCTCCGCGACTACGCGGGGAACTTCCTGCCGTGAAACAAGGCACCCTTCGCCCGGCAACTGGCCGTAAGGCGTTGAAAACATGTGTCTTGGGTTCGACAGAACCGAAAGTAGAAAGAGAACTGAGTATTTTATCAGAGCGCCCCGAAAATATCAAAAATCGCCTGTATCGTCGGGGCGGCACCGGGTGCCGCCGGTCTGGCTCAGGTTGGCTTGTCGACGAGATGGCCCTGGGTGCGATAGGCCCGGAGTTTGTAGGTCAGGGCCCTGCGGCTGATGCCCAATGCGAGGGCCGTGTTCGTTCGGTGGTATTCCTGCTCCTTCAGAGTCTGCAGAATGGCATTTCGCTCGATGTCTTCCATGCGATCGGCACCTTCGTCCTCCACCGGAACTTCCTGGAGCATGCGCTTGGGCAGATGCTCCGGCAGAATGACATCTCCTTTGGCCAACAGGAGCGCCCGTTCCACCGCATTTCGCAACTCTCGGACGTTACCGGGCCACGGATAATGGGTGAGGGTGTTTACGGTGCTGGGGGAAAAACGGGCCCGCTCATGGTTGAGCGAAGCGGCCATCCTATGCGCGAGGGGCATGATATCGTCTCCCCGTTCCCGAAGGGGCGGTATATAGATCTCCATGACATTCAATCGATAATAAAGATCTTCACGGAACGCCCCGGCGGCGACCTGGGCCTCCAAATCGCGGTTGGTGGCAGCGAGTATGCGCACATCCACCTTGCGGGTTTCGCTGGAGCCCACGACGCTGAAAGTGCCTTCCTGGGTAACGCGGAGTAGTTTGGCTTGCAGGAGCGGTGCCATCTCTCCAATTTCGTCGAGTAGCAAGGTGCCCCCATCGGCCTTAGAGAAGAGGCCCTGGCGATCGGTATCTGCCCCCGTAAAGGCCCCCTTCTTATGGCCGAACAATTCACTTTCGAGGAGATTTTCCGGAATGGCGGCACAGTTTATCTTTACAAAAGGGGCGCTCTTCCGGTGGCTCCATCGATGAATTAAGTCGGCGATAACTTCTTTTCCTGTGCCACTCTCCCCGGTGATGAGAATGCGGCTGTCGGAAGGCGCAACGAGGGCCAGTTCCCGCAAGACCTCGTCCATCACGGCACTTTCCATCACCACACCCTCGGGAAGGGGCGGATGGGGCTCAGCGGAAGCATGGGTCACGGCCCCCTCACCCACCACGGCTTGAACGGCGGCCAGGAGTTCTTCCAGATCGATGGGCTTTTGCAGGTAGTCCACGGCCCCCTGGCGCATGGCCCCGACCGCGTCACGGATATCGGCGTGGGCCGTTACCAGCAACACGGGAAGTTCGGCGTCGTTCTTGCGCAAGGCCGTCAGCAGCTCCAGGCCCGTCATGCCGGGCATTCGGACGTCTGAGATGAGCATGGCGGGTCGCATACGAGCGATGATGGATAAGGCTTCCAATCCCGATTCCGCCACACGCACGTTTACACCGCATTGGGTCAAAAAGGACGACAGGAGACTTCGCTGCGAAGCGTCATCGTCGACAATCAGTACGTACGGTTCCTTGGGATGGGATACACCGGATGTCATTGAACGACCTCCACGTGGGTAATTCCAAATATGGCCCCGCCAGTGGGCGAGTTTTCCTGGGTAATGGCCCACCCGTGGGCAAGTACAATCTGGCGCACGATGGTAAGTCCCAGACCGGTGCCGGTTTCGGTGCCAGTCACATAGGGTTGAAACAATTGATCCCGCAAGGCGTCGGCGACACCGGGTCCGTCGTCTGCGATCTCAATCGAACCGGGCTGACGCCCCCCTTTCCGTGCCTGGACGTTTATATGCCCTTCCTGGGGCACCGCTTCGATGGCATTTATCAGGAGATTGAAAAGAACCTGGCGGAGCAATCCGGCGTCTGCCCGCACGATTGTTATGCCTTCGGCACCATAGCTGAGGGTGATTTTCTTGTCCTCCCGATCACACTCAAGGACTGCAAAAATATCATTCACCAAGGCACTCAGGTCCACCTCGGCGAGGACGGGTTCCAGGGGACGTGAATAGTCGAGGAACTGGTTGAGCCGCCCTGCGACACGGTCTGATTCCTCCATGATTCGCAAGGCGATGTCCCGTTCTTTGGCTTGGGGTTCGAGTCCCCGTTCCAGCATCTGCGCCTGTCCCCGAATCAAGTTGAGTGGGTTTTTCGTTTCGTGGACGAGTCCCGCAGCGGCCGTATTCAATTCCCGGAGGTGGGTTGTCATGGCCTCAGAACGTGCCAGACGAATGTCCAGGGTGGCGCTCCGTCGCACGATACGGAGCAAAATCAGAATGACGATGCAGACCAGGCTCACGAGGCCCAGCAAGAGGAGTCGCATGCGTAGATCCTCAGCCTCGGCTTCGTATACATCGGTCGCAGGGACCTGGAGGGCGAAGGCATGAATGCCACGCTTGTCCAGGATGCGTTCCCGATCCCAGTCGTTCCACCGTGGGCCCGGGCCGCCCCGTCGCTGCCGTGGGGCATCTCTATCGAGCATCAGGTGCTGCAGGTCCCCCAGGAGCTCAACGGTCAAGGTTTTTCCAGTCAGGAGCGTTACGGCCTCGCCGTAATCATCTTTTCCCAGCATTTGTTTTGGAAAGTAGGTCAGGAGTTCCTTGACCGCCTCCGGAGAAAGAGGGGTGCCATTCATAAAGGGTTTTATACCAGCCATAATATCAGGAGGGAGCTGTCTGCCTCGCTCAGGCGGTGGCATGGGCGCGCCTTCGAAGAATCGACCACGGCCGGACCCACCCCGATCGGGACGTCCCACACCATCCCGGTGATCCGGTCCTCCGGGCGGCGGCTGATGAAAGGGCCCATCGCTATCCCGTGGGGTGAGTGCCACCAGATTCACAAACACCGCACTTTCGGGGAGCCAGTAAGCACCTTCCAGCGCGAAATCTTCGTCCACATCGGGCAAGTCAGGTCCCGCTTTGGCGACGACGTTGCCGTCAATATCACGCATGGAAACCGAAAGCAGGTCGGTTGACAAGGTGAGCTCTTCGAGCACCGCCTCAACCCGACGTTGGGGCACACCAGAAAAACGACCGTCTGTACGAATGACCAGCGCGATAGCCCGTGAGATATCTTCTGCCCGGTCGCGCAATTCGTCTCGCAGCCCCGTCCGCGCTTCATTGTGTGCGGAATATTGCCATGTGGCTACCGTGAGCCAGGTCACGGCAAGGAGGGTATAAATCCATCGGTCAAAGTTTTTATCCATGGCGGTATTCTATTCCATCGACGTGATTCATATACACAAGAGGCCCGCGCACCGGGTGTAGGGAACCAGTGCGCGGGTGATGGGAGCCAGTCAGGCAAGGGAGGCCTGTTTGAGTCAGACTCCTAGTTTTCAGGACCGTTGCCACGGTGCCGGGGGCGATCTTCACGGTTGAGAAGGCCATCACCATTCCGGTCCATCTCAGCGAATCGATCCGCCGTGATTTCGGGGCGCACCGCCTTCATTTCTTCCAGGCTCACGCCACCATCACCATCGGTGTCGGCGTTCTCCATCATCTTGCCTGGGCCGCGATCACCACGTTCTCCGCGGGGACCGTCACCATCGGGGCCACGACGTCCTTCGGGACCATGTCCTTCACGACCTTCGCCACCGGGGCCGCGACGTCCTTCGGGACCATGTCCTTCACGACCTTCGCCACCGGGGCCACGACGTCCTTCGGGACCATGTCCTTCACGACCTTCACCACGACGCCCTTCAGGGCCTTCTGGAAAGTCTTCACGATTCAGTACGCCGTCGCCGTTCGTATCGCGTTCGGCAAAATGTACCACGGTGTAGGCCTGTAACTCTTCGAGGCTCACGCCGCCATCACCATTTGTATCGGCCTTTTCCATGAACATGCCGGGACCAAAGTCGCCGTGGGGTCCCTTTGGAGCAAAGCCTTTGGGACCGTGACCTGGACGCCCCTCCGGGCCAAAGCCTTTTCCGTCTTCACCACGGGGGCCACGTCGGCCTTTCATACCTTCGGGGGCGTCTTCGCGGTTGATAAGGCCATCGCCATTGGAATCGCGCTTGGCAAATTCTTCGGCCGTTGCGTTGGGGCGAATGGCCTGCAGCTCTTCGAGGCTCACGCCGCCATCATTGTTGGTATCGGCCTTTTCCATAAACATACCGGGGCCACGGTGGCCGTCGCCACGAGGGGGCTGGGCCGTTGCCTGGGGTTGAAATGCGATTACGGCTCCACCAGCGACTACCATAGAGAGGCCTGCTGCGGACCAGTTGATTTTGTGTGACTTTTTCATGATGTAACCTCCAGTTTAAGGTAGAACGTTGTTTGGACCATCAGTTCGTGGCCGATTTACTTAGTGCAAGACTGATGCCAATAAAACGGCCCCCAAAACGGGTGAATTGGGGATAAAATGGGCAATTCTTGCGCAATCCCCGTTGGACGATGCGCATCCATTGCCCGTTACCCTTCTTCGGGAAGGCAAAACGTTCATTTTGCTGAGCTCGCACGGAGAAGTCAGCAGGACTTGCTCGTGGCACCCCTGGTATTTCGTACGCGTCTGGCTTGGGTCTGCCCTCTTGCTGCAGGTAAGATAGTCCCATGATCTTTAGGAGTATTTATGCAAGAACTACTTGATTGGCGTCTGGAAGACGTACCGCCGGAGCAGGCCATGCTCGTGATGATAGCGGCGGCGGTAATTGGCGCACTCTATTGCTTTCTGGGCTATCGTTTGCTGAAGTTTATCCTGGGCCTGACCGGATTCCTCCTCGCGGGCGTGGCGGCTGCCATGATTGTCGGCTTTCTCAGCTATGGGAATGTCCCCGGTATGGCTGTTGCCTTATTCGTCGGGGGGATTTGTGGGGCCATGGCTCTGTTCTTCCTCTACCGGACCGGGATATTCTGTGTCGGCATGTTGGGGACCCTCGTGGTCTCTTACCACCTTCTCCATACCCGTCCTGAGCCCTGGATTTTATGGGCGGTAGCAGGCCTTGGTCTGGTGGGTGGTCTGTTGGCGCTACTTGTTGAGCGACCGGTGATGAAGCTGGCGACGGCCGCCATCGGCGCGATGATTTTGACCCATTCGGGCCTCGCCATCGCACAGGATCGGGGATGGCTCGACGCGCTGGCGGAAAAATCGACGATGGCCGATGGGCAACTTCCGGATTTGCCCTATCTTACCTATGGTGCCATGGCCGCCTGGGGCCTGCTGGCACTTCTTGGGGCGTTGTTTCAATTCAGGCAAGGCCGAAAAAGAAGAATTATTCAGTCTGGATAAGGGGGCCCGGGGCCTGGTTGGCCCTCGGACTCACACGTCAGATTAATAGGCTCGAAACCCTGCCCAGGTCGGGCAACACGAAAGGAATCGGATTTCCAATGACCGAAAGACACCGCATCCATTTCTCTGGTATCGGCGGCACCGCCATGGTCGCGGGTGCCCGTCTGGCGCTGGAAGCCGGTTGGGAAGTGCGGGGAAGTGACAACCCCCTCTACCCGCCCACCTCCGACATGGTGGCGGCGCTGGGGGTGCCTGTGTCCGAGGGGTACCTGGAAGAGAATCTGGACTGGGATCCCCATGTCGTCTTGTTGGGCAACGTATTGAGTCGTGGCAACGCCGAAGTAGAGGCCGCCCTTTCCCGCCGCGTGCGCTATATGAGTCTGCCGGAGTGGCTGAAGGAACATGTGCTTCGCCAACGTCGGACGGTGGCCATTTGCGGCACCCACGGAAAAACGACCACCACCGGCATTGTGGCCCAGCTACTCGAACATGCGGGCCTGAAGCCAGGCTACCTTGTGGGCGGTCAGCCCCTGAATTTTGAAAACTCTGCCCGACTGGGTGCCGAGGGTGCACCTTTCGTCATTGAGGGCGACGAGTACGACACGGCTTTCTTCGATAAGCGCGCCAAGTTTTTTCACTACATGCCGGAGGTGGCCGTGGTCACCTCGCTGGAATTCGATCATGGCGATATTTACCCCGATCTCGCGTCTATTGAACTGACCTTTCAGCGCATGCTCCGACAGATTCCTGCGGAAGGACGACTGATTTGCTGCGCCGACAATCACGCGGTGAGCCTGAGAGAACATGCCTATTGCCCCGTGGAGACCTATGGCTTTTCCGAGGGTGCCGATTGGCGTGGCGAAGTGTTGGGTGTCGCGAATGGTCAGCAACAGTTGCGTGTGACCTACCTGGGTGAAAGCTATGGCGAAGTCATGACGACCCTGACGGGGATGCACAACTTGCAGAATCTCCTGGCTGCTGTCGCGGTGGGCAATTACTTTGAGGTTCCCCCGGCCGACGTTTGCGCAGGCGTCGCGTCGTTTCGCGGCGTTAAACGTCGTATGGAAACCTTTCTGGAGACCGGCGGGGTTACCTATATCGATGATTTCGCCCACCACCCCACCGCTATTGCCGAGACGATTGCCGGGGCCAAAACCCGTTGGCCCGAGAGCCGACTACGGGTGCTCTTTGAACCCCGAAGCAACACCACCGTAACCAATCGTTTTTTTGATGAGATGCACGATGCCTTCGTGGCGGCCGGCGAGGTGCATCTGGGCCCGATTTACCGTGGGGACCAGATTCCAGATGGCGAACGGTTGGACCGCGAGCGATTGGCCATGGGCTTGGGTGCCGTTGGCTGTTCCGCCATGGTCTGGGATGATCCCACGGCGCTGGCGGGTCATATTCAGGCGACCGGGCAGTCCGGTGATATTGTGCTTATCTTGAGCAACGGTGCCTTTGGTGGAATCTACAACACTTTTCGGCAATTGTCCCAATCTAAATGATAGTTAATCCAGCGGCTCTGCCGGTGAGAATTCATCAGGCTCAGCCGTTCCGTCGAGTTCTTCTACGGTTAGCTCAAGCAGCGTAATTTTTGTAGTGTTGCAGAATAGCTCGGTCCAAGCGTTCTTAGCCCCGGAGGGGCGGTATATCGTAGATAGAATGAGAAGGCCGGCTCCTCGCGGAGTCGTATAAAATACGC
>CAXBPH010000126.1:0-19094 GCA_963977445.1 uncultured bacterium
GTTCCCGTTGCAACACCATATGATCGCCGAAAATCGATGCGATGCCCAGCCTATCCTGAGCATTGGATAGGGGACTGCAGACGGCGACAAGGAACAGCACCAGGGCGATTGGGGTAGAACGCAACAAATACATAAGAAAGCTCCACAGGGTTTGGATAGTGCCGACAGTGTAACAAAGCACCGACACCATAGGGGAGCGTGGTATGGCCACATATTTCATTTGAGTTGGTCCCGTAGAAAACTAAACGTAGACCCCAGGCGGAAAAAAACAAAAAAACACCGAAAAGCAGATGCTTTCCGGTGTTCAATGGTTATAAATGGTGGGCGATACAAGAATCGAACTTGTGACCTCCACGATGTCAAGCCGTATTTATAATAGAACAGTGCGACTATAACCGTATGGCATGCAACTACTTAGTAAGTTAACACACTTTCTCTTCTATTGCAAGTACCTTATTGCTTTCGGTTAATTTGTAGCGGTTTTCTTCGGTGTGGGGGTAGTGTACCTGACGCTATACTTCTACCAGGCGCGTGATTCATCGCGCCTGATTTTCATTGCTTGACGTCGTCGCGTGTTACGGCCTGGGGAATCTATAGGAGTATTCCCCATATGGTCTGAATGGGCCCACTTCATCGTGCTTGAACTTGTTGACGGCGGGCTGTCTAAAATTTCGACTTCGTCGGCCACTTCCCAAATACGTTCGATAATCGTTTCGCGGTCTGTATTTGGATCAACCTGGTAGTAGGTCGCTAACTTCCGTAATTCTTGAATGGATATACGGTCTAAATCTACCCATTCATTTTCAGAAGGTAGATCGGGATTCTCTGACTCAGTCCCCGGGGCCTCTGTTGTTGGTAGAGGGCTGGGATTCCCTGACTCAACCTCTGGGACCTCTACTATCGGGAGAGTGCCGGGATTCCCTGACTCAACCTCTGGGGCCTCTGTTGTGGGTAGAGGGCTGGGATTCCCTGATTCAACCTCTGGGGTCTCTACGATCGAGAGGGGGCCAGAAGATTGACGCGCTTTGAACGCGTCCCTTCGACAACGATCATTGCAGTATCGCCGACGCCGGCCGGTTTCCGGCTGTTCGAGTGGATTCTCACAGAATTGACAGCGCCCTGGGGCTATTTTGGGTTCAATCATAGTTTCGTCCCTTATTTCTAGTTTCGTTTCGTCCCAAGTCGGTGCATGGGGGACTAACAGTGCAAGAAGTAGTTGCAGTGCGTCGTCCGACCGAACCCTATGCCCCCCGCCCAGAGGACCCATCCATTTTTGGGCCTATTATTGGCCTGTTCATGCCCTGTTTCGTCCCTATTTTTGCCCTGTTTCAGGCCGATTCCAATCTGTGGGCCTGGAATCGCAATCGATAGGGTAGGCCAGATTCCGATAAATGTTACTATGCGGAACGTTGCGTATCTCATAAGTATCCAAGCCACAATGCTTTGTGCGGTGTGTCGGGTAACTTAGGACAAAACGACCAACATTAGACCGCTTGCGCTTCTCCATGAGCCTGCTGGTTCTTCGCCCTGTGGTGCAGGTACTTGAATTTGGAATCTATGGGTAGGTTGTCCTCAGCGAGTTCAATGACAGCCCGGTTCGTGGGCTTCACACCAAATGTATTATAGGCGTCCATTACTCGCCTGCAGCGAAAAGGTGTACTCTCGCCCAATAGGGAAGCCGACAATTCAGCGAGTTTTTCTTTCCTCTCCGCATCCGATGATGTGCTTTCACAAATAGCTTTCCAACCGTTTTCTAGGGCAACGCTGGCCCCTGGCTTCGATACGGTAGGCGGTACTATCGGCGAAATATTACGGGCGGGGCGGCTTCCTGAAAGGGAATCGTAGAGGTCGACCAGGTTGTCAATCTGATCCTGTGTAAGGCGCTCTCGATTAGTCCGGAAGTAGGTCATCACATCGGCACTATTTGAAAAGCGTGGAAAGCTCAATATCGGCTCGGCGTGTGGGTCTGGTTTATGCTCCTGAAAATGAAACATTACGATACAGCCCTCGATGACGTCGGCTTCGGTGGTAAGCTCTTTCCGTAAGGTGCAAGGAATTTTCCGCAAGCACTGGCGATGTATGCACCGGGTTTTTTGAGCCTCCCAAGATCCTTCGTCCGTCTTGTAGCGTCATCGCCACACTGTTCGGCATAGGTGATTGCTTCAGAAAGCCGATCAAGGCCTCCACAATCAACCATGAGGCCATAAACCGTTCTCCACCATGGTCGATAGCCTGGGGGGTCAGAGGATGCCTCTAGAAGCCGCTGAAATAGTTCTTTGTTGGCGTGTTCGCGTGGAATCGTGCCCGGTATGGCCAATACATCTGAAATTGAAACCGCCGATCCCGCCCCGCTATTCGAGTTCGGTGGAGTTGTGGCCACTCTCGGTGATCGGTTGCTTCTTCCCTGCCCCTGCGAACTCGGTTCGGTAGGGTGGGGTTCGGCATGGTTCGGTAGGGTAGGGTTCGGCTCGGCTCGGCTCGGCTCGGTAGGCGCGTTGGCGCGCGTCAACGCGCGTTCATTCTCTGGGTAGGGCGTTGACGCCCGAGTAGATAAACTTGAATGATTGTCAGTGGGAATGGCGGAAGGGGGAGGCGGATCGTTTGGGCATTGCTCTCGCTCAGCGACCATCCTTTTGAAGTCCCGTTCTATAGCGGGCCGGTCTTCTTTTCGTAATTTGGTCAATTTAGGGACGTTACCACTTGCGAAGAAACGTCGCTCTTTCGCGAGTCGGTCATGTATGGAATCTTCGCAATGGTCTGACCAATCATGAACAACAATACGGTGTGAGCCGTGCTCATCAAGCCAACCGCGTTTTAACAGGACTTCGATCAGTTCATCAGGATCAGACTCATACCCGATTGATAGCGCTATTTCCTCGTTGGTAAACTTCCCCAGGTTGCCTTCAGGGGCGTTAAGGGCTGTGAAGTCCCATAAGTCTTGAAGTAGCCCCTTACCGGCGTATTTGGGAAGCTTGAGATCCCTCAGCATCAACAGAAATTTAGCTAATCCGTCTGTGCCTTTTTTCATTTGAGTTTTTCCCTACCGCGTGCTACCATGAGCACACTACGTTTGAGTTTTGCCGCCCCAATTCTTCGAAGGCCTTGGGGTGGCGTTTTTTTAAAGTACTTCTACCGCATTCGCGCGCGCGCCGCCTGGTTGGGCTATAGCACCACCACCTGCCGTATTCTTCGCGATTTCCTTCAACAGCCGATGGATTTCTGGATCAGCGTTTGAAGACGTAGAAGAAGACGGCGCTTGTGAAGCATTGGCCGTTCCGCCCAAGCTGCTCCGATAGTTTGAATATTCGTTCTGAGTCATCAAGTGAGGCGGCATCTGGCGATTTCTTACCTCTTCAAGGGTTGTCCCAACATTGAAGGGGCCCGCCAAGATATCAGCAGGGCTAAACGACGCCCCCCGTTCAGCTCGGGCCATATCGGCGTCTCTCTTCTCAATCCATTTTTGCCGCATCTGGGCGCGAAACATTTCCCCATCCGTCTGACTGGCAACAATATCCCGGCCTTCTTCGGCAAAACTTGGGCTAAGTACACCCAACACCTTCCCGCCAAAATCCCCCAGCGGACCAGCCTTGCCTCCAGTAGATACAGCGACGTTCGCCGCCCCGAGATTCGCCCGTTTAATCATTTTCGCGTAGAATGATTCTGAAACCACATCATCGGCCAACATGGGCGCATTCTCGATAGTGGACTGAATTGCCGTCATGTCACGTGCAAAAAAATGGGCAGGATCTGATAGTCGAGTACGAAGCTTTTCTAAGGCTGTATCGGTTTTCCCTGTAATCGACTCTAAGTGCTTCATGGATTGGGCAATATCGTCCACCGAATCGGCCATAATATTCGCAGACACAACCGATTCTTTACCGAAAACTTTGGCCATTTGCTTTCCATTGGTTTCAAAAAGCGTGTCCAACTGCCGAAGCTTATCGATATACGTTCCAGTTAAGGTGATGCCCTTCTCCTGGGCTTCCTGCATGATCAGGAAGACGTTTCGCATGCCCGTGAAAACCTTCTCAACGGAACCTGCCTTCTTTGTCGCCCCGATGATTGATCCTAAGACTTCATCCATATTTAAGCCCGTCACCTGGCCGGCAGAAAAGAGCTCCGGGGCGCGTGTGGCCAGGTCTTCAAAGCGGAGTGAGGCTTGCTCTTGGGTATACATTAGTTTGTTTTGTAACTGATTGACGTTCGTCACCTCTTTTCCATAAATCTGATAGGCCTTCGTCATCAGGTTTTGCGCGGTCACCAGGTCGCCACCTGTCACCTCAGCGAGCTCGAGAGTCTCTTTCTTTAAGTCTCCGATTTCCGCAGCGGTCAAATTGCCCGTGTTCGATTTCAAGTCAAATAGGAAACCTGAAATATCCTTCACCCCCGCGCCAAGAGAAATAGCCGTGGAGGTGATTTCACGGCGTAAGCCTTGTAGGTTCCCAGCGTTATCTCCAAGGGAAGAAAGGGGCGTCAGAGCCTTTTCAAGCTCCACGCGCTTCGAAACGAATTGATCTGCCCCTTGGTTGAGACTAGAGAAAACGGTTCCCAAACCTTGAAAACCCGCGTAGCCCGCGATGCTCAAACCTATCTTTTTTCCCATTTTTTGGAATGATGTACCCAACATGTCTGACTGACGGGAGAGTGCCTTCATATCACTGAGTTGGGCTTTATAGATTTCCTTCACAATGCCACGAGCAGCCGTAGTATTCCCTGTCGTGAATTCCATTTTTACTTCGGTATCGCCTTTACCCATTATTCGGTTTCCTTCCAAACTTGCGCGATGAATTTACCGAGTCCAAAACGATGACGGCCGTTCCTGCAGCTCTTGCAAAATTGGTTTACCTGGTCGATTTTCGAGCTCAAAAGGATCAAGATTCTTTGTATGCTTAGAAGCCAACTCAGCGGAATCATGAAAGTAACCCGGTCACCAATAGGGAGGCCCCTCGAGGCGTTCCAGCGTTGAATGAGGCCCATATCACATACCCAAATCTTGAAGTTTACGGTGGGCGGTTTCGGCGGCTTCAGTTCGTTGTCGGTCGGTCCGTGGCACAGGTAATTGGATGGGATTTCTGGAAGAACTTCGCAGCCTGAAATAGGCGGCGTCGGCGGCTTTGAGTTCGTCAAAAAAATCGTTTACATCTTTGTCAGCAACAAGAATTCGCCGCCCGCAACGAATATGTTTCAAGTGAATTCGGTCACCTGATTTGACTTGGAGGCCTTCCCGACACCAACGCCATAAGGATTGTGGCGATGTTTTGACAGGGATATCGCGGGCAACTTGGGCTAACGTTCTATATTCTTCGATCATAAGTAATACTCCTAGTGGTTAAATAATTCGCTTCGATTGAATCATCACATTGTTTTCCAAAATGGCCCCCGCCGCGCCCAATGATGCGCGGCGGGGTAGGGGCACCAACTTATAGGCTTAAAGCCTACTGCCCGAAGCTTCCCCACACCGCGCGGGGATCCAGGCGGGTACCGCCAAAAACGTGTTTAACCTTCCAAGTGAGCACATCGGTCTGAATGCGTTTGATATCGCGGGCATCTGGGGCGCTTACCTGGGGAGCGTCGTAGCCCACCAAGGTCCCAAACTCACCGGCTGGAATATTGGCGGGGTCGGTGAACAGTGACCAGCACGTCGAACCAATGGTGCCAGATGTCGAAAGGACAGGGATCCAAGGATTAACCAGAAGTTTGATTCCGAGATCCGACAGAACATTCTTTGTCCCGTGCGATTCTGCGACACCTGGGCCACTTCCAGACCCATCAACCACATGGTTAAGACTGATCGAGTTCAGCAATTGCATTGCCTTGATCATGAGCCCAGGTCCCACCATCAGGAATTTCGGCATGGAAATGATCGGGTCACCTTCGGTGTCGGTGTAACCAAGCATTTGTCCTACTGCTGTGGCCAAGTTATCTATCGTCAGAGGTAGGCTACTGGGCCCACTTGGTTGCGCACTATAAAAGGCATCAATTGGGCCACCAGCATCGAAAAACAAAGAGGTCATGAAGGCCTCCTCACTCCGCAGCGCGCCTCTGACCATACGTTCTGGAAGCGTATTAAAAACCCCTACCGGGTCATTGGTGATGGATTCCTCGGTGGCCTCAAAAAGCGCCCCGTGCTTACCCACAAAATAACGTTCGGTCTGTTCTTGCGACACGGTTATCTGTGGATATTCGCCATTCTCTTTGACGAGCGGCAAGGTCGATTCAGCGCCTTCGAAGCGAGTCGCTTCGACGGAATTATAGTTCGGGATATTTTTGCGGGTGCGCACCACCGACTTCATCACTGAAGACGAATGGCGATAGAGGGTCTGCATTTGGCGCGCTGCGACATCGGCGATTAATACAGAGGCACTGCCTGTCGTAGTGGCGAATTGCCGAATTCTATCGGCTCGGCGCGCGGGGTCTCCGCAATCGCCCCATAAGACGTTGCTTGTCGCGGTCAGTTCGGCTTCAGAATGACATCGGCTTCGGCGGGAATCTTCCAGCGCCCAACCTTGGGAAAGATCAATTATAGTGGGTTCGTTTCTCAAGTAGAGATCTCCTAGAGGGTCAAAAGTTTGATGGGTATGTTGGCGGCGGTGGCAGAGCCCGACAATGCCGCCAGGGCAATTCCATATGGTGTATGGCCAGTGGTCGCATCGAGGGAGATAACACCGGTTGAGTCGTCAATATAGAGGGTTGCACCCATGACGACGTTCGCGGTCGAATCATCATCACTTGCCACGACGGGTAGGGTGAAAATTCCGCAAGTTTGGATTACACAATCCGCGCCCACACCGCTTGGTGGAGTAACACAAATCCCTGTGAAACCACCAGCGACGACGACGGGATCGTAGATTTCAACCGGCGAATTGGGCGCGGTCAACGCGGATTCAGGGACCGTGATTAATGACCCGCCCTGGCTCGGGGCTGGACTGTGTTCATAACCAGCCGCAAGGCCGGTCGGGTACATGGTTTTGGGGTATCCCATTTTTTTCAATCTCCTGTGTGGGCGGCTTCTTCCGCCATTTTTTGGGCCTGTTCTTCGCTGTAGCCCTGGCTCAAGAATCGACGAAGAAATGATTCTTTCAAAGTCTCGCCGCCCTGGCTAAACTCGCCGCCCATGGGTTCCACGTTCTTAATATCAATCGCCGCCGATGTGGCCTCCAGCAATTCCATCTGGTGAAGCTTGTTGATACGTTCAAATTCTTTGTCGGATCGCTCGATCACTTGTTCAAGAAAATTCACCACCTGGCAACCACTAGCGATGGCCTCCAAAGCAACTTCTTGCAAATGAGCTTTACCACGAGAAAACTTGACAATATAAGCAACGCGATCCTTTTCGGTGGCGGGATCGGCGGGTTCAAGTTCGGATGTATTGGCCATCCCAAGGAGTTTTGCTTGGTGGCTCAGGACGCCCTGTGCGTGGGTGACGAATCCAGGATCTGTCAGCGCCTTTTTAAGGTCGACCATCGTTCTCGAATCGAGATTGACCCCTTTGGGGAGTTCACCAAAAAGACCATCAGTAGCGGCTGGATCGTCAACAATATCGACCGCGTGCAAAGCATCAACACGACATAGGCGATATGAGACTTTATCTTCATCTTCAACTCTTTCGGATTCCACGGTAGAGATGGAGACTGAAGCGCCCAGTAGACCCGGGTCAGACTTAGCGACGGACAAGATATGGTCTTTCGCGGTTTTCGGTGCCGCATCGGACCAGTGCAAATCGGCTACTACGACATCACCCGAACGGCGAAAGTCCTTAAATCGCCCCAGTGCGGTTCCAAACCCAGGCGAACAAATGTTCGGGTGATTGGCGCGGCATTTCACACCCTGGGGTGAAGCGTTGCCCAGGTCAATGACCTGGTCAAGGGTGGTTTCATCGATCATCAGATCGTGACCCCGCGCCTTGCCCATCGCGATAACGTGGACACCCTTCAAAACATCTATGTCACCGGTGATGACGGTGCCTTTAAGGGCCGGTGTTTCCAGGGTAAGTTCAGCCATCAGTCAGGGCCTTAAGAGCCTGCGCGGCGATTTTGCGTTCTTCTTTCGACAGGTACAGATCGCCAGATAATTCATTGAGGCGTTCAAGATCATTGTTTTTGATGGCTTGATTCAGGTAGCGCCGATGCGAAGCGATAGTTTGTGTGATGGCATCGGGGCGGCTGGTAAAGGGAGGGAGGGGGCAGAGACGGTATCCAATAGCATCCCAAAAGTCAATCCAACCCTTCGGGCCACAAGTTGAGCCTAGGGCAAACAGAGCTTGATCCAAAAGGTCCAGTTCTTGAGAATTCACAGCTTGAAGATTGTCCATAAATTCAGTGGATGTTTCTTTGATTACCCAAGTGTCAACCCAATCAATAATTGCCGCATAAACCTCGTGGCGACGAATATTAGTTAGGATATGGGGCTGAATGGGTTTGGTCCCTGCTTCAATCCCAATTAATGTGGCCCTGTGACACCCAAGTATTACCGCGAAACCATCTTGGGTGTATCCCATTGCTTGACGCAATAGTTTGACCCGCAATGCTACGTGCGCTAATGAGTGTTTGAGTTTGTCGTGGATGGAGAACTTAACCCCATCATCCCCCTCTATCGGGGAAGTTTTCTTGGGTCGTGGAACGTTCATAGAGTCCAGTTTGCAGAACCCCTTGTACCACAATTCGGGATTAGGTGGGCAGAGTAGATATTCTATTCTCAAGTTCTATTCTCCAGTTGTGAGTTTTGGAATGTTTCTAAATGTCGTTTAGAAGACACATCCAGGTGGCGTTTCTGAGTTATGACTGGAGTGTATCACGAATGTAGATAACGTACAAGAGCAGGAAACATCACATTTAGTGCAAGAAATATCATATTTCAGGGCTATTGGGTGTTTTCGAAACAAAAAAAGGACAGATCCAATCTATAAGAGGATCTGTCCCGTAGCGGTGCGTGGGAACTATGGCAATCGTTTCCCTGAAGTATCAGGAAGTGTGGTGTGTGTTCTATAGTGTCCGATTGAACATTCGAGTATTGAGTTAGAAATTCCATAATCATCCCTAATCTATTAGGAATGCAACTGGCAATCAGGTATGTAGTCCCCTTGGTTTTCGACTATAATAGGGGATACGGCTCTCTGCATCACGTTGCATTCGAGTCCAGGTCCCCCACGGTGTTGGCGCACTGTGGGGGACCGTCTTTTTTAGGCGGTCTGGGTGCCACCTACCCCGAAGAACCTGGCAAATACTTGGGCCAGGGCATCTTCAGAGGGAGCTGGTGGGAGTGATTCTTCTAATATCGATGACGATAACCGTTCGTCCATCAGTTCCATTGGGGATTTGCCGGCCAAGTCTTCACCTTTCGTGTATATCTTGCTCCAGAAGTGGTGAACTGTAGAGCCGTTGGGCAGTATGTCGAGAGATAGGATCACGTCATCAAGATCGCAATGACCAGAAAATAGGGCCCCTGAAGGGTAATTGATGGTGTATTGGAAACTTCTATTGTGTCCCATGAAGATATTCCTTCTGTTCGGGTTTCCGACTCCGCTAGGAGAAGTCGATACAAAATCCGGTGCCCCAGTGGCCACGGTCTATGGTTTTACTCACGTATCCTAATTATCCGAGCTCTTGGGCTATTTGTATGGCTAACTCGGTATTCTTTTCGGCGTAGAGCTCGGTGGTGTTGATTCGGCTATGCCCCAGCGCAACGGAGGCTTCGATACCGGAAATCTTGCGCACTTCGGTGGCGTGGTTGTGACGTAGGCGATGGGGGTGCCAACGGGGCACCTTGGCGGCGTCACATGCGCGGCGGACTGCTCGAGCGTATGAATCCTTGTCGTAATGGTCGCGGACTACGCGGGCGGTTTGGCGGGTATCGGCCTTTTGATTTGGGCGGCGATGGGTTCGGGCTTGGGACTTTTGTTCTGTGATGGCGTCCCGGGGACTAAACAGGTAACTGGAAATGGGTCTATCATTCAGAAAGGGCCGGATCACCTCTTGGGCTTTCGGCCCCATATAGAGGGTCCGTGTCTTTCCGTGATGAGCCGTCTTGTGTCTGCCCAGGTGGACTATCCATATCGCTTGCTCCGTGTTGATATCAATAGGACGTAAAAACACTACTTCAGAGCTTCGGGCACCCGTCAATAGTTGGAGTTGAATCAATGCCCATATTTGGCGGGATACATGATCCTTAATAGCGTGTACGTGGTCCAGGGGCACAGGTAGCACCCTTTTGGGCTCTTTCGCTTGCGACCGCCCCGCTCGAAGCCCTTCGACCGTGGACAATGCCTGGTATACAGCGGGGCCGATCAACTCCTCAGAGACCGCCCAACGGAAGATCTTTTTCACTTCCCCTGTATAGTCGTTGATAGTCTTCCTGGCTAACCCTCGATTGATCCATGTCTCTCGAAGTGCTTTCAGGGATAGGGGGGAGAAGTCAGCCGCTTCGATATCGCCGTAAATTTTGCGCACATCGGCAATTACGAGCTTTACCCGGTCCAGAGATCGGGCCGCGTTGCCCTCTGGAGTTCTGTACCACTGTTCGGCGTGGTTCCAATAGCGGGCAAGAACTTCCACCACCAAAACCCCATCATCCTGGCGAAGGGGTAGGGCCCGACCAGAAGCAAGCCATTCGGACAAAGTCCGGTCATACTTCATTTGGGCAGAAGATGTGCCATACTTGCCCAAATAGACACGTTTTCCGGAAAGATTTACATAGGCTTGCCCGCTGGCCTTGTGTAATCGGATGGTGGGTATGTTTTTTTTGCTAAAAAGCATAAAGGCGGTGCGACTCCAAGGGTGATCCGGGTATGTACCCGGAATTGTCCTTTTTGTGTCGCACCGCCTATTAGCGGGAAACCAATCTAAGTGATTGATTCGACTTGGTTTAAAATGGTGGGCGATACAAGAATCGAACTTGTGACCTCCACGATGTCAACGTGGCGCTCTAACCAACTGAGCTAACCGCCCTTAAATTTTTCGGGGAACTGAATGTCTCAGTCACGCCCTTCCCAATCAGGCTTACGCCTCAATCGGGAGCCGAATAGTAGCAAAACAGCCGGGGCTGTGTCAACGGTATTACCCCTTGTTTGCTACCAAATCAAAGGTAATGCGTACTTCGTCTTTTACCAGGTCATTGCCCCAACCCGTGTCGGTCATGCCCCAGTCACTGCGCAGCAGTGCGAAGTCAGCGGTGGTCTTCAGGGTGTCGCCATCTATTTCGATGGTGGCGGGGAAGGTGATGTTGCTGGTAACGCCACGGACGAGAAGCTCGCCGGCGACGTCGTAGCCTTCATCGGTCTTCGTAACAGACTTGGAGGTGAACGTCGCACCAGGGAATTCTTTGGTGTTGAACCAATTCACGGTCTGGAGGTTTTCGGTCAACATGGAAGCCGTGGTGAAGAGGGAGGTCATGTCGAAATTGATCGTGATCTGGGACGTCTCGATGTTGCCATCGGTGACGACAACGGAGCCGCTGAAATCACCCCAGCTACCCTGCTGGTTGCCGGTTATCTTGTAGCCGGTGAAACTGAGCGTGCTGTCGTCATTGGGCTCAATAACGTAGGTTACCGGACCGGCGACGGCAGGGGCTGCCTCAGGGGCGGGTGTCACTTCAGGAGCGGGGGTAGCGGCAGGCGCTTCTTCTTTCGGCATTTCTTCGGCAGGCACGGCTTCTACGGCCGGGGCCGCGTCGACGGGTGCAGCTTCTTCTTTAGCAGGCGCAGCTTCGCTCTTCACAACTTTAAGTTCTTCAGGCGGGGCGGTTTCGCTGCAACCGGGAAGGATGGCGAGCATGGCGACGAGGGTCAGCGCGGTGATTGTGCTCATGTATTTCATATCGATTCTCCGTTCCAAGACACACGAGGTGTGTCTGAGGTGTGATGTGATGTTTGGGGGTTGCTATTAATTCGCGACCAGAATCCGGGAGCCGAATGCGTGGGTGCGAAAGCTCTGGAAGCCTTCACCGGGCCAAGAGGGCGGCCCGGTGAAGGCGCATATAGAAATGATACTAGGCTTTAGCGGGCTCTTCCATGGGAAGGTCCATAGCCTGGACGTCTTTATCGTAGTCAATGGCACTGGGCGTTTCGAAGTCGAACTCGGACCATGCGGGATCGATTTCCACGACACCACCGGTTTTCGAAGCGATGCGGGCCGAAACCGACACGATCGTTGCGTCAAGGCCAACCATTTCGTTCGTGCGGGGCTTCACGCCACTCTTCACACACTCGGCGAAGGCATTGAACTGGTGCACGTCGGCCGTGGTTTCGGAACCAACCGCAGCAAAGAGCTGGGCACCATCGACAGCGGAGTTACCCAATTTACGGCTGAGACCGGAGCTGATCTTGTAGGCTTCCCGTTCGGCCTTGGACATTTCCTTGGTTTCTTCGGCGAAGGCGTCGAGGATGGCCTGCTTTTCAGCTTTCTCTTCATCAGAGAGGGGCGTTGCCCATGGTTCCTGGGTAAACCAGCAACCGTCGGCTTCGGTCAAATCTATAGCGGCTTTGTCGCCCATGAAGGTTTCACCCGCACCGCGTTTCGCATTCGCGAGGATGCTGGAGTAGAAGCAACGAACCGTGTAAGGCTTGTTGATCTTATTGAAGTCCTGATACTCGTTCCGGCCGTCGATGTTGATGAAGGTACCTTCCTTGCGGCTGATATCATAGTCATACATGACGGAGATGTTGTCGGCAACCGTACGGCCGTCGCGCCAGTAATCCGTACCGGCCGTGCAATACACACGGGAGGGCAGGGTGCCCGCAAACCAGTTGGCAATGTCCACCGAGTGGGTAAGCAGTTCGGTGAAGAGACCGCCGGAAGTCTCTTCATAGAGACGCCAGTTGAGATGGTGGTCCAGATCGGTTTTGATGAACTGTTTTTCCATGTCATTGTAGACATAGTCGGTGTCAATTACACGACGACCAGCCGCATTACGGTGCCACTGCATTTCCATGTGGTTGATACGGCCGAGCCAGTTTTCTTCTTTGAAACGCTTCATGGCCAGGTTGTAATTGGGGTTGTAGCGGCGCTGGTGGCCCACTTGCACAAAAAGGCCCTTCTCATTGGCCTTCTTGACGATGTCCCGTGCATGCTCAATCTCAAAACACATGGTCTTTTCGCAGAAGACGTAAAGACCCTGGTCGAGGGCATACATGGTGGGTTCGTAGTGCTGGGTAAGGCCCGTGGCGATAATTACCGCGTCGAGCTCTTCCTTTTCAATCATTTCTTTGTAGTCGTAGTAGGCCGTCGGCTTGGTGACGGCTTTCAGCTTGGCCATCTGCTCGGGAGTCGGCTTGCCGCCTTCGAGGGTGACCTGGGCATTGGCGAGCCAGCCGCGAAGGGCGCCGCCCTTCTGGTGGGGCTCGTAGACGTCGGCCACGGCCACTACGTCAATCTGGTCTGCACCCCAGATACCATCACCCAGGTGGAAGTTACCCTGACCACCGGTACCGATACAACCAACGCGTACCTTTTCGTTTTGTGCGTAAGACAACGGGTTATACCCCGTTGCAATCGCTACACCAGCGGTAGCACCCGCCGCCTTCATGAAATTACGACGCGTAACTTCGTTCATGACTTCTCCTTTTCAATGCGAGACTGATCTTCGCAACGGTTTGGGTTGGCCCGCGAGTTGGCCCAGTCTTCGGGGGAGTTCGGCGGGCGGACCGGGCGTGCTGCCGCGGCCGCTTACTGCAATATCTGTTGAAACAAACAATCCCGAGCATTGAGGCCTCGTCTGCCTAAGCAGGTGATGCCTCAAGTCTCGATCATCTGAAATCTGATGGAGGTCAAGAGGGCAAAGAACTGCGACTCTAGCTTTACGTCATTTTGTAAACTCCAACATCTCAATTATAGGGCGCGAAAGGCGGCCCTGTCCAGTTCTTCTAACGGTACGTAAACAGACCTTTTCCAAGCCCGGGAGGATTATTCGCCCTTCGTATCCATCGTTATAACGATTGGGCAAGGATCTTGACAGTTTATGGCCGATATTTCCCCGCGCATTAAGAAAAATCGCAAAATACCCACCGAATCGCCGCAGCAATTCGATGGGTACATGGTTTGCTCTGTTTTGGAACGTCTGTCCGGAGTTACTGTACCGTTGCCTTCGAGAATTCGCAACGACGGTTCTTGGCCCAGGCGGATTCACTGCTGCCGGAATCGGCAGGGGCTTCTTCGCCGAAGCTGATCGTCATAATCCGATCGCCAGAGACGCCCAAGGTGCGAAGGTGGTCCCGCACGCTCTGCGCACGACGCTCACCGAGGGCCAGATTATATTCCTGCGTGCCCCGCTCGTCACAATGGCCCTCAATCTGAACGATGGCCGTCGGGTCTGTCTTCAGCAATTCTGCAGCAGCCTGCGCATCCGTCAGGGCAGCGCTATTCAGGGCGGAACTGTCAAAAGCGAAGTAAATGGGGTTAAGATTGCTCACTTTTTCAAAGAAAAGCTTGCTGGGGTCGATCTCTGGAAGACCATCCCGGTCCTGAGGTTCACTCACGGGGGTGGTGTCTTCGGCGAGGGGGTCCACATCACCTTTTCCGTGCTTACAGCCGGTCAAAGAGAGGGTAGCGAGGAGCAAGCAGACTGCAGCGAGCTGAATGTTCTTAAATGGTGCACTATTGGTCTTCATTAGGGGTTTCTCCGTTCCGATAACTATTATTGAGGTCGCTTCAAAGTTGGACCTCCGCACGCATATATATCTTATTTCGATGAATAGTTCCAACTATTTTTTATGCTTCAGAATAAAATGGACAAAACCGGACGTGTCAGCCGACGGAATCGCGGGTTTTCTCCACAATTTCCTGCTCCCTCCCCAGGGGGCGTCTCACAGGTCCCACAAGTCTTTTACCCTGCCACGCCCGCCGCTGCGCCCGACCACTTCATGAATCCCCGTCGTGTAAATTTCTTCATGCAATTCCCCTTTTTCGAACGTGGTGTCCCTTTAAATCAACTATAACGTTCGAGATGGGGGATTGGCAGCGGGACTGTCATCTTTCCCGCCCCAGGCGGGAAAGGGACTGTACCGGCAGTACGACACGGCGTCGAGTCAACGCCAGTCTCTATCGTTCCCACTGAAAAAGCAGTCCCGGTGTCGCGGGGCGCCTTCTTCGGGGGTACAGGCTCCCGCCTCAGGCGCGTCTTCGACCCTCGATTCTTGCCACGTAACTGAGAAACGGCATTACCGTACGAGTACAACGCCGTCCAACAGGTCCAGTTTTTGTCCCGCGAGGGTGCGGATGTCGTCACTACCTGAACTTGCGCCAAAATCTGCCAGAAATTTCGTCAGTGCGTCTCGAACAAGCGTTACGGTGCCCATGTCGGGCAGTTCTCGCGTAGGGAGATAGCTCACGGCGGCTTCGCGAATGTTTGCCGCGGGGTGCTGGAGGCATTCGGTCATGAGGTCTATAACACGGTGGTAGTAAACGGGGACTTCGCCTTGAAGTCCCCTCGCTCCGGGATAGTGAACCGTGATGGCATGGGAAAGGGCTTCGACATGAAGGGGGGTGAGGCGGTCAGGGTTGTCGTGCAGGGTGTGTTCGACCAGATTGATTGCCGCGGGTGTGGTGTTTTCCCATTGATTGGCCCGTGCCGACGCAAAATGAGGATGGACAATCTGGAAAATAAGGCTGCGTTCTCCATCATCGAAGAGTTGTTCCATCAACGGTGCGACGAGAGAAGGATAGGGCCAGAGGCGACGCAAAGCCAGTCCCTTGAACGCGTTTGCGTGCGAAGTGCCTGGCGGTATTTCCTCATTGAGGAACTGTTGGAAACTGGGAATGCGTCTCAGCTTGGTCGCGAGTTCTTTGCTCAGCCGATCCAGGATGGCGATGTAGTTTGCGTCTGTTAGGGTGTGGTGGGCGAAGTCGGGAAAATACATGTCCGCAGGGTGTACGCGCAGGCCCTCTGGGGATTCGTAAAGCCGCACGGGCACGCCCCACTGGCGAACGTCGAAGATGGGGGCGTCCGGAGGCAGTCCGAGGCCCGCGAAGCTAAAGTCCCCGTCGTCGGAAGGCGAATTGAATTCGGTATCCAGATGCACTTCGAGCTTCTCGGGCCAGAATTGCACCTCATATTCCATGTCGTGAGAAAAGTGGCGTTCTGTGAGTTCCACTTTCTGCAAGGCCCACATGTTCTCGATATCCCTGGCCGGCGTATAGCTTGCCTGCCAGGTATCACCGGTGAATGTCTCAATTTTGCCATCTATCGTATTCGTTTTTACGCTGATTGCTTTGACGAGGGCATAATTCATTTCGGGAGCGAAATAGAACTCCCGCCGGACTTCTTCCTGCCGCATCTTTTCATCACCGGTTTGTTCATGTAACCCGACCAGGATGCACGGGATTCCACCGACCAACACACGTTCAATGGTCGGTTGAATGTTGCGCTTCAAGAAGTCGGAGATACAAACGATGGGGTCCATTTGGCGGGGGTGGTACAAGGCGTCGATGTCGAACCAACGGGCCGTGTGAGAAATTTCCGCGTCTTCGGTGCGGGGTGCTGTCTGCAGGTAGCCTCGGGGATCAGCCGTTTCATAAATACGGGTGACCTCCTCGTCGTAGGAGATGTTTACATCGCTGATCCATGGGTGGGGTGGAAGGCCGGTACGGGGCGTGTGGAGACGCTCGAAACGATGCTGCGAGCCCCGTTGCTTCCACGAGACGGAAATCATATCATCCCCTTCCCAACGGATGTTTTCGGCGTCGGAAGGGAGGCTGTTCCCGCTGGGTTGTTTCCACTGGACTGCCGGGCTTCCGTGCAAATGGCGCATGGTACAGTGGCCCTGCGAATTCTCCAATTGCTGGTCGCGCGCCTCGTTCGCAGTCCGGACACGGCTGAGTATGGTGTCAATATCTGGCAGTTCTGTCGCGGGACAAGCGAGAAAGGAATTGGCTATGACGATGACCGACAATACCATTCCCCTGAGCAGACATATCAAATTCCCATCCTCCGTGCGTGAACCGTTTCTGCTTATCTAACGTTTGGAAGGTGAGCCTTGTTCGATCTAATTGCTCCGGACTTACAAAAAGGATACAGCAGACGGCACTACGGGCTATGCGTCGGGAAAATTAAACCGGACGGCCTTGGGCTGGCCGTCTACCAACCCAACCTTGACGGCTTTCACATCCTGGTGGGTCGTGCAAAAGCTGCGCACTTCATCTTCACCCATAATGAGGAAGGTCGTGCTCAGCGCATCGGCCTGGGCACCCGTGGGGCAGATGCTCATGGCACCGAGGGTCTCATCCACGGCACCACCGGTGCGGGGGTCGTAGATGTGGGAGAAACGCTGCCCTTCTACTTCGAAAGAGCGCCCTTCGCCGGAGGAGGTGGAAAAAGCCTCGTCCTTGATGACCACCCGGTCGACGAAATCTTCCGCCACGTCGTATTTCTTGTCGATGATGACGTTCCAGCCGGGGGTGCCTGACGGGGCTCCAATGGCAACAAAGGTGCTGTCACCGCCGCTGAGGAGCGCACATTCGATGTCGTTTCCTTTGAGGACTTGCGCCGCCACGTCGAGGGCATAGCCTTTGCCTATGCCACCGAAGTCGAGGCGCAAGCCCGGCTTGGTATAGAAAACAGTCCGTGCGTCAAAATCGATTTGGACCTTGTCGAGTCCCACCCGCTCGAGGGTCGCCGTGATTTCTTCTTGCGTGGGGATTCGGCCCTGTTTCTTATAGACCCCCCACAGGTCGAGGAGGGGACCGACGGTGACGTCAAAAATTCCCCCCGTGTCGTCATAGGCCTGTTTGGAGACCTTCAACAGGCCCATCACATCGGGATGGACCTTGACCGGGGCCGTGGCGGCCTCCCGGTTTAATTTGGCGGTGAAACTGTCGACGCGCCACGTGCTGATGCGCCGTTCGAGCTGTTCGATGCGATCCAGCGCGGCCAAGCCGATTTCGGTCAGCCGCGTCCGGTTATACGCCCCCGTAGGGGCGTATAACGTGATTTCAAAACGGGTACCCATGAGATCACGGGTCACTATTTGCTGCTCGGCAGTGGATAGTGCGCTCTCCGCAGCATGGGTCGGGGGAAAAAGGAGGCTCGCCGTGGCGTCTTCGGCCTTCTCATCCTCCGCCGGTACGGCCGCAGGCTCAGCCGAACTCCCCAGATTTTTCTGGAGGTCCGCCCAGTTTTTCTGTAAACCAAAGAATCCGGCAACGCTCATGATGAGCACAGCCGCAATCAGGGTGACGTTCCAGAAAATACGTGCCGCACCTTCGGGACGTCCCTCACCCATATACTTCTTCGAGTTCAAGAGGATGATGAAGCCAATCACCGCAATGGGCATGAGGGGGGCGGCCAGGCTGGAGGCCGTCACGGCGGCATACCACGGGAAAGGAATCAGCACGCCGATGATACCAACGGCAGGGAGGAGGGAGAACCAGAATTTGGCCTTGCCCTGATATTCGAAGCCGAAGAGTTCGCAGCCGATGAAGCCGCTGGCCAGCATGTGGGTGATGATGGTGGAGATACCAATGGCAAACATGCCCAGCCCGATAAGCAGGAGGGACAAGGTGGAACCGAGGGTCTGATCCAGGACCGGCAGGATCTCTCGAATATCCTTGACCGCTTCCGGAGCCAGTTGTCCGGGGTCCGGGCCGATGGTGTTGGCTACGGCAATCATCATGAAGGCCGTGGCGAAGAGAAAGGGAACCACCATGCCGGAAAGCAGGTCGAAATAGGCCAATTCCCGGTGTTCCTTGCCCCAATTCTTGTTGAGCAGGGAATAGGGGTAGAGGAAAACCATATTGATACCGACGGCCGCCGCAATACCACCGACGACGGGCTTAATCGCCGACTCGGGGAATCCGAATTCCATGACATGCTGGAAAAAGCTGATACCCGTCAGGCCAAGGATGAGTTCCTTGAAATTAATGCCCGTGGAGATGGCAACGACGGCAAAGGCCGCCACGATGCCCCAAACGAGAAGTTTTACCAGGGTCTCGTAAATTTTGAGTCCCTTGGCACCCGTGCTGTAGAGGTAACAGACAAAGCCTGCCCCCGCCAGGACGACGAGCCCGATGAAGCCCCGTCCGTAGTTGCCGCTGAGGTCGATACCCACCCCATTGGCCAGTTCCACGGCCCCATTGGCGGTAAGGGAATATTGGGGGATATGCCATAGG
>CAXBPH010000127.1:0-18945 GCA_963977445.1 uncultured bacterium
TGTCGGGCGCCCTTCAATCTTTTGAGCAGGTGGACATGGCGTCGGGCAGTGAAGCCCACGTAAAGCTCAGCCTCGAAGTGCGGAAGGATGGCGTCAGTCAATATGCCACGCCAGAGATTTCCAATGTCTACGAAGTCAGTCTTCCGATTGAGGAAGAGTCTGCTGGTGGGGTTGTGGCCACACTCTCGGTCTGTCTTGAGACCGTTGCACGTGCTATAGTCACAGATATAGCCGCGCTGAAGTAACCGCGCGGGTCTACGCAGGAATTCAGCATGGCACCACACACGAAGGCCGACGAACATCTCTCTGACTATGAGAGAGCGGTGTGTTACCACACCTTGCCCCGTGTGAGTCATCCCCTTACGCTGGGCCTTATTGTCGCCTATGCTATTTGCCTGATTGAGGCCCTGGGGGCCATTGCTATCGGCCTATATTTCGAGCGCCCCTGGTGGGTTAAGCTCGGGGTAGCCTCGCTCATCGGCCTGATTTTTTTTGGCCTCATCGTGTTTACGATTCGGGCCTTTATCAATGAGCTGCGCCGCCGTCGGATGTTGGCTGCGGCCCAAGGGGTTCCCGATGCGCGGGCGTCGGCCCACGACCTGCCCGATCCCTTTGCAGACCATATCTTGCTCCACCACAAATCTCATGTCCGTGGGACGGTTTATAATCTGACCGACAACGATGATGCGAGCGGCTATGAAGTGAAAACTTCCACGAGCCATGGCTGGTGGACCATCACGAATTTACAGACCCAGGAAGTCCTGCGCGTGGATACGATGGAGCGGGGGAAGAGTTTTCAATTTGGCGTTAACTTACCTGCGCTGATGAAAGTCACCCGAGGTGGCACCGAAGTGGCGCGCATCCGCCGTCGCTTTTCGCTCAATGAACCCAAGGTGGAAATCGAGCTATTTCACCCCGAGTCGCAGGTACTCCAGTTGCGAAATCAGGGGATATTCTGGAATAATCGGCTCGTCGGTCGGGTCTATTTTTTGCGCGGGTCCTTCTATCTGGACGTGCACAAGCAGTATTTTAACGACGGGGTATTGGCTTATTTCGTGACGGAAATATAGTTTGGGGATAGGGTTGGAGCCGAGGCCGCAGCATCGGGGTGTCGGCCTCTAATTGCACAATCGAACCGAGAGAAGTGGAGTCTTTAAAAATGATTAAGCAGCGAATGGCATATTGTTTCGTGAGTGTAGTTTTGGGGTTGGGGGTGTTTTGTACGTCGGCACATGGCGGCCTCCAGATTGAAGACGGCATGTGGCGGACCGAATTGAATAGCGACTTTGGTGTTCATCAAGGCAGTCGAAATCGGTCGGGTGACGTCAGCGTGAGCGGATTTGTGGACTACGAGGTCCCCGCGACGCCGCACACCACCCTGAGTCTCCGGCTGATGCCGTTATTTGTGTACACCCAGGATGGCGGTGAAGATGAGCACCGCTGGTTTCGGGGTGTATTTCACGATGATGGCGATGATGATGATGATACCGTCTGGGGTGCAGGTCTCGGAGTCGTGGGACGGGTCTATCAGGTCAAAGACGAGTATCGCGGTTGGTACGGTGAGGCCGGTGTGACGGCCTTTCTACACGATAATGAGTTTGTGGGCAACAATTCCAACCTCAACTTTCTAACTACCTTTGGTGTGGGCTATCAGTTCAAGAGCGATTGGCATATTCAGCTCCACTATCAGCATATCTCCAACGCCAGCCTGGGCAGCCGGAATTCCGGCGCCAACTCCCTGGGTTTGGGCATCGGCTATCGATTCTAGTTCCCGTTGAACTTCCTTGAGGGGCACCCGTTTCGGGTGCCCCTTTTGTCTATCCTTCCCGCCGGTACCCTTTATCGAAGTGATTTATCACTTTACGCACCTGGCCTTTGTGTTGTTGCCTAAGGATAGCTATATGTAGGGGTTGGGGCTGGGGTGCCATAAGCCATCTAGTGGTTATTTTTCAAAATGACACAATATTTAGTTGCAACATTTCAGGTTCTCTGTTAACATAAGCCCACGTTAACCCGCTCTAAAACCCAGGAAAAGCCCGTGCGCTCGACTTCAAACCTATCTGCTGAACGTAAGTCTGAGCTGGTTGGGCTTGTGATAGGTGCGCTTACCGTAGTGCTCTTCCTCGCCTTGGTCACCGATGGCTACGACGTGCAGGTACAATCTACCCGGCCCTACGACGATATGCTGGGTGTTCCCAACCTATTGAGGGCTCCCGGAGCCTTCGTGGCCGGGGTATTTGCCCTCTTACTCGGTGATGCGCGCCATGTGACCTACTCCCTGTCCTTTGTGTGGTCACTCATGCTGATCAGCCACCGACCCGTCGATCACCTGCTGCCCCGGTTGCTTGGTGCGGGCGTCTTGCTCGTGGCGGTTGCGTCTTTTCTGCAGCTCAATTTTGTAACCGGTAGTTCCAATGCCGATGCGGGCGGGGCCATCGGGCTTTTTGTTGTTTCCCTCTTCACACGGAACCATTTCGGCATTGTTGGTGCCAACATTGTGGTCTGCTCCATGGCCCTGGTTGGCTTGCTGCTGGCAGCGGAATACCTCTTTATTTATCTGTTTCTCGTGGTTCAGCGGGGCGGCGCGCGCTTGTTACAACGTACTTCCGGCGCTTCATTGCGGCGGGCAACGGCCGGTGCTGGCGTGCTGGCAGGTCAAGACAAGGCCCCCCGGACGCCCCGACAAGAGCCCTTGCCCCTGGATGCGGAAGCGATTCCTGAGCCTATTGTGGCCGAAGATCCGGAAGAAATGGTCTACCCCGCCCTCGATATGGCTGCGGATCGCCTTTCCCGGATTACTATTCGGGGTTCCGGTGCGCCGACGGAAGAGGAAGAGCTCCCCTTCGACGCGGTGCCCGACATTGGGCATGAGCTGGACGACGACACGATAGAAGATGAGGCCCTTGCCATTGACTTGGACCTGCCCGAGGCACAGGAGCCTTACGACGATGGCTTCGATGTGCCGGAAGACCCCTTCGAAGCAATAGAGCCTTATGTCGATGACGCGCCCGCGCTGAATATTACCCAAGCCGCGTTGGAGCCGGTGGATGACGAGCTTGTAGAAGCCGAATCCGACTGGGATGCGCCAGTGCCTGCGGCAGAACCAGAACCTGAGCCTGCGTCGGCCCTTGCCCCCGCCCCGGCTGCCAAGCCCCAGGCGAAACCCCGCCGCCCCCGCCGCAAAATCGTGGCCCATGAGGAAATTCCTCATGATTACAAGTACCCGAAGCACTACAGCCGGCCTTCTATGGACATCCTCGATGAGGCAGAAGAGAAAGTCGTCACCGATCTTTCGGAGCAATTGCGAGCGACGAGTATTCTGCTGGAAGAGACTCTGCAAACCTTTGGCATTGAAGCGCGGGTTACCGATGTTACCCGGGGCCCGACCATTACCCGTTACGAGCTGGAGCCTGCACCCGGTATAAAGGTAGCGCGTTTTCAGGCCCTTTCCGACGATATTGCCCTGGCCCTGAAGGCCCACCGCATCCGCGTGGAAGCCCCCATTCCCGGCAAAGGGCGTGTAGGTATCGAAGCGCCGAACGCCGAGCGTGATCCTGTACTGATTCGCGAGCTCATTGAATCCCGTGTGTTCAAGCGGGGCAAAGGCAAGCTGAACCTTGTGCTCGGTAAAGATATTGCCGGTGAAGTTAAGATTGCCGATCTGGCAACCATGCCTCACCTGTTGGTGGCCGGTGCCACCGGCGCGGGTAAGACCGTCTGCGTGAAGGCCCTACTGGCGAGTTTGCTTTTCCAGCACACGCCCGACGACTTGCAGCTGATTTTGATTGACCCGAAGATGGTGGAACTGTCGATTTTCAATGATATCCCCCATTTGATTACGCCCGTGGTGATTGACCCGAAGAAGGCGTCCGTTTCCCTCACATGGCTTATCAATGAGATGGAAGAGCGCTATCGCCTCTTTGCTGACCTGCGGGTACGTAATATTGAGGTCTACAATCACAGCGTCGAGAACGGTGAAATCGAGATGGAAGGGGACGAGGACGATCCCGAATCCCATTCCTTGAGTGTGATTCGCCGTCTGCCCTATATTGTCTGCGTGATCGACGAATTGGCCGATCTGATGATGCTGGCCCGCTCCGAAGTGGAAGATTCCATTGCCCGACTGGCCCAATTGGCTCGTGCCGTGGGTATTCATATGATAATCGCGACCCAGCGGCCGTCGGTCGACGTGTTGACCGGTGTTATCAAAGCAAATTTTCCATCTCGTATATCATTTCAGGTGTCATCTCGGGTAGACTCCAGGTGTATTCTTGACGAAATTGGTGCTGAACGGCTTATCGGTATGGGTGATATGCTCTATTTGCCCGCTGGTCAGTCGAAGCCCACCCGTATTCAGGGTGCCTTTGTAAGTGATGATGAGATGAATTCTCTCATTATGCACTTAAAAAGACAGGCCCCGCCGCAGTACAAAGATGAAATAGAAAATTGGGGGAAAAGTAGAGATAAATTAGAAGAAATTGCCGACGAACCCGATGAGTTATTCGACGACGCCGTACACATTGTTATGGAAACTGGCCAGGCCTCAATTTCCATGGTGCAAAGGCGTTTGCGAGTAGGGTACACTAGGGCGGCGCGGTTGATTGATATGATGGAGCGAAAGGGAATTGTGGGGCCCCATACGGGGAGTAAAGCACGGGAGATCCTGGTCGACGCCGTGCAGGTAGAAGAAAGCTCATGAACCAATTCGAATTTCCGGGACATAGATTGACCGAGCAGCGCGAAGCGCTGGCCATGTCAATGGTGGATGCGTATCACGAAACCCACGTTCCCATCGAGTATCTTACTCGTCTGGAGAATGGTGAGTTGGATGAATTGCCCGCCACGGCCTATACCGTAGGATTTCTTACCACCTACTGTAATGTGCTGCAGCTGCCTGCCGAGCCCTTCATTGAAGCGTTGCGTACCTGCCGATCCACACGCCCTGAAGTGAACTTTCTGTCCCGTGGTGGCTTGTCCGACCTGAGTAATCCCTACCCACTCTGGGTTCGCGATGCCATGACCTGGGCCGCCATCTGTGCGGTTTTGTTGCTGGGCTGGGTCTCCTATTCCATTGTGGTCCGTCCCTTCGCGGAATCGACTCCCGACCGTGTAAACGCCGGATCCATCGAAATCGCGCCCCCTGCCCGGTTTGACGTGGAATAATTCGGACCACCTGACCAGCGATGGCGGCTATTTGTTGGCGTCGTGACGGGGGCGGCCTTCTCGGGATTTGGACGCCGTCCGGGTGATTCCCCTTTTCCGATCTGCTACAATGGCGGCATTATGAACCTACCCAATAAACTCACCGTGGCACGCTGCATCCTGACGGGATTCTTCGTGTTCTTTCTTTCCTTCCAGGATGTCTATTGCTATGCCTTGGGCTATATTGTCTTCGTCACAGCGGCCATCACCGACTATTACGACGGCAAAATAGCGCGCGAACGCAATCTGGTCACCAATTTCGGGAAACTGCTCGACCCGGTGGCCGATAAGGTGCTGGTCGTTGCTGCCTTTGTCATGCTACTCGGAATCCCCGCCATGGCGGTCCCCGCGTGGAGTGTGGTCCTGATTCTGGCCCGGGAATTTCTCGTTACCGGCGCGCGGGCGCTGGGTGCGGCCCAGGGCCTCGTTATACCAGCGAATAAATGGGGTAAACGGAAGACCGTCTATCAATTGGTCTACGCCTGCACCTTTCTTTTTATGGTGGTCGTTATTCAGGCCCTGGAACAATATCCGGCGTTGGGAGATAGTATTCCTGGCGACGTTGCGATGTATACCACCGGAATCGGGCTGGCCTCTCGCTGGTCCATTGTTCTCGTCTCCCTCTATACCGTCTATTCGGGCATACAGTTTGCCCGGCTCAACTGGAAATCCCTCGGGCTTGACGCCGTTTCATGAATAACACCATCCACACCTCTCAGGCCATCGTTGATTTGTCGGCCTATGAATACAATCTTTCGGTGGTGCGCAATCTCACGGGGCCCGGGTGCGATTTGGCGGCCGTGGTCAAAGCCAATGGCTACGGTCTTGGTGCCCTGCCCATCGCCCAACGTGCCTTGGCATCGGGCGCACGCATGCTATGCGTTGCCACGGCCGAAGAGGGCGTAGCGCTCCGCGAGGGGGGGATTGAAGCGCCTATCCTGGTGCTGATGCAGTCGGACAGGGATTCACTGGCCTCCATTATTCGCCACCACCTCACGCTTATGCTTTCCGACGTGAAAACGGCCGAAGTACTGGGCGAAATGGCGCGAAAAGCCAACCAGGTATTGCCGGTCCACTGTATGGTGGACTCGGGCTTTGGTCGCCAGGGCTTTTCTGCAGAAACGGCGGCGGAAGATATCCAATATCTAACCCGAATCTCTCACATCGATGTAGAAGGTATCGCCACCCACTTCCCGGTGGCCAATATCGTGGACGATGCCTTCACCTATGGCCAGATTCGGGCCTTTAAACACCTCTTGAAGCAGTTGGAGAAAGAGGGCATCCCCTATGAGGTCGCCCACGCCGCCAACAGCGCTGCCGTGGTAAATTATCCTGGGAGCCTGTTTAATATGGTTCGTGCGGGTATCATGTCCTATGGCGTCTGGCCGACCGATGCGCCCCCCGCGACCGAAATGCTGCGTCCCGTAGTTCGATGGGAAACACGCGTGGCCCAGGTCCGCGAACTGGAGCCCGGCTCGACGGTGGGGTATGGACGGACCTACACGACGCCGGGGCGGATGAAGGCGGCCATGCTGCCAATCGGTTATGCCGATGGGTATCCCTTCAGTCTGTCGAATAAGGCCGAGGTATTGATCCGCGGCAAACGGTGTCCGATTCGTGGTCGGGTTTGCATGGATCAAGTCGTTGTTGACGTTACGGATGTACTACGTGTCGAAGCCGGTGATATTGCGGTATTGCTGGGCAGCGATGGCGAAGAAACGATAACGGTAGCCGAATTGGCGTGTCAGGCGTGTACCATCCCCTATGAAATTTTGACCGGGATCGGACCGCGTGTTCCACGCGTCTACGAAGGATAATGTGCACGATCCCGGGACGGGTTCGGGTCAAAAGACGAGGTAGACATGTCGGAATTACACCTGGTGGACGGATACAATATCCTGCACAAGTGTAGTTGGCTGAAGAGCCTGCTGCGTCATGATCTGGAAACCGCACGGGAAGCGCTCATCGACAAGGTGGCCCACTTTTGTTCCCACAGTGGCACCCGCGTGACGATTGTTTTTGATGGCCGTGGCCGCAAGATACCGGAGAAAGTGGCCCACAATCGCAGCGTGGGTTCCCTCAAAATCCTCTATTCCCCATCCCAGCTCACGGCTGATTCTGTCATCGAGCGCATGGTCTATGAAACGCCGCGGAAGATGGATGTGGTGGTCGTGACCAACGACCGGGGTGTTCGTGATTTGTGTCGGGGGATGGGTGCACTGGTGATGGACGCGCAAAACTTCCTCAGCTGTATTCAGGAAAGCAGCCGTGCGACCAGCGAAACGGTAAAGCGCACGCAGGCACCGATGCCCCACCACCTGGGTGATCGACTTGACGCGTCGTCCTTGGAAGCACTGGACCGACTGCGCAAAAAACTCTAAACTGCTACCCGGCATAATCTTGCTTTTTGAACAAGAAAATGGATCGCAAAAGTTTGTAACGCCTTGTCATTATTAAGGTTACATTCGCAAATCAGGGCGGAAGAGATTCCGAATTCTGACCACGGATGAAACAAGGCAAAATAGAAAGTAAGTTAGCCCAAGCGAAACGCCGAAAAACAATGGGGGTTGACCATTCCCGCCACGGCGCGACTTCGACTTGGTCGACACAAAAGGCACGGTGATTTTCGTGCCCCCTCCGTCCATGGCGAAAGGGCGGGAAGTGCCAAAGAATGGCGGTCAGAACTTCACATCACCTGAATAACATCACGTGCCCCGTGGAACCTGACGTGGGCCTTATGTCGACCAGGAATGGTCAACCCCCTGTTGGACACGTCCGATTTTTTCCTCTTCCTTCGTGCTCTTCGTATCTTCGTGGTAAAAACATTTGGGTTGCGGCCAACGGCCACTCTAAGACCTCTCCGGGGGACGTGGTCCAACACCAACTCACGGCATGCTACCGGCTACCCTCTGGCCGGGGGGTGACGTCCAGGGATTCCATCTTCCACCCGAGTTTATCGCTGCCCGAGAGAATAGCGATATAGGTGTGGGGAATCATCTGGCCACCAGGACGCTGGAAATCCACCTCGCCCCGAAATTCGATACGCCCGTAGCGCCAGGTGTGGCGACAATCGCGACAGAACACGGCAGCGATACCCGGTTCAGCACTTTTCTGATCCAGCGCGTCCCGGACGGCCTGGTAGGCACTCGCTCGTTCTTTTTCTTCCAGATAGGCATCGAGACGATCATCGCTACTTACCGGGGCGGCGGTATGGAGGAGCGCGTCGACCGAATCTTTCCGGTGGAGGAAAAAATACATGAGCACCAGGAAGAGGGCGACAAAAACCACGGCAACGGCGGACCATCCCCACAGGCGTTCCTGACGGTCCAGACTGGGTGGTATGCCGGCCATGTAAACATTCCCCTACCATTGGACCCCGGCAAGACGGGGCTTAGACCTGAAAATACTTTTTCGCGATTAAGATTCGGGTCCCCACACCCACAATCAGGGTGGCCAGTATAGCACTGCACAGGAGTTGGTAGACAGGGTCCAGTTCCGCACCAACCCATCGTGTGAGCAGGGCGCTCAGGGCAACCAACGTCGTAATGGTGGCCAGAAAATAGAGACTGGGGAGGAGTTGGGCGCGTTGGATGGGGCGGGCTACGTATTCCGTCCGCAATGCTGCCAGCGCTTTCCAGACGACCCATCCGGCGAGGGCGGCACCGACGACGAAACTGCCCGCAAATGCAATGCTGATACCCGGCAGATCCAGGATTGTGAGACACGGTACGGCGAGGGCGGCAAAGGCGACCAGGCGGGTGACGACGATGGCGAGGTAGCGGCGATGTTGGCCCAGGGCAAAGAGCACGCGGCATGCGAGGGCCTCGAGGACCCAGGCGGGAATCGCCAGACCGTGGCCGAAGAGGAGTGCTGTGGTGGTATTCGCATCTGCCGCATCAAAATGTCCGCGGGTCAAGAGGGTATCCACGACAGCATCGCGGTGGACCATGAGCCACAATGCGGTGGGGAGAGAAAAGAGCAGGAGGGTCACGGCAGCACCAAAGGTGGCCCGGAGGAGGTCATCCACACGTCGGTCGGAGGCGAGTTGTGTCGCGAAGGGAAAAAGGGTGCTGAAGAGAATGAGGTCCAATATACCGACGGGAATCTGTGCGATGGCGTAACTGTAGTTGACCTGAGAAACCGCGCCTTTGCCATAGAAGGCCGCCAGCCCGACGACGAGGAGGATCTGGGCCTGTTGGGCACCGTTCAGGAGGAACAGGGGTCCCGCCAGTCGGCTGAGATATCTGCCGGGTAACTTCCGGAGGGGCGTGCGCGGCTCCAGGTGCAATACGGCGCGCCCAAGGACGGCCTGAATCAGTAGCAAGAGGACAAAGGCACCGGGCAAGGCGATGGCGACGGGGGCGATACCCAGATCGTCGGACATGAAAAGTAAGGTGAGGAGGAGGGTTCCACTGAGGACAAAACCGTCGAGGGCGGCGGCGACATACCGTGCCTGGGCAGCATTCCAGGCCTTCAGGCAGGATGCGGGCACGGCATAGATGATGGCCCATGCCGTTATCTTCTGCAGGGCAGCCGCCTCGGCTTGTGTGGCGCTATCCGCACCGTGGGCCAGGAGGGCGACCACCTGGGTGGCTCCGAAATACACAGCGGTAGCCACAGCGGTTGCGGCAAAAAAGAAAATCACCAGGAGGGTGCGAAACACGGGCGCCGATTCTTCCCGTCTCCGCAGGAGGGGCACCAGGGTGTTGTAGACGACGCTGTCGAGGATGAGATAGACGCCAATGGGCACCGTCTTGGCGAGGAGATAGGCGTCTGTGGCCTGGTCTGCACCAAAGCGGTAGGCGAGGAGAATACCGCCGAAGGCCCCCATCACCTTGCTGGCCACACCGATGAGCCCGACCCAGATTACGGGGCGAAAGAGGGATTCCGAACCTTTCATGGGCGAGGTGCCGTGAGGCGGAGGGTGACGCCGTAGTACCAGAAGAAGGGCCCCGCTACGAGGGTCACAATGAAGGTGGACGTGGCCATACTGTGGACCACCATAGCGACCAACGCTGCGCAGGCCCCGGTGGCCATCCAGTTACGCGGCTGGGCCATGGGATTCGCGGTCGCGCGGAAAAGCAGCGCGAGGAATGTCGTCATGAGCAGGAGGCCAAGAAAGCCCGATTCGGCGAGGGTCATGACAAAATGATTGTCGTAAAAGGAGCGATGGCGGGCACCCGCGCCGAGACCCAATACGGGGAAGTCGGCAACGGTGCTGAGGGCGCTTTTCCAGGCCACGAGACGGTCATACATGGAGCTGCCCGGTGCGCTGAAGCGATACCAGAGCGTCGTTGGAAGGGCGACCACGGCGAGGACGGCCAGGGGCGGTGTCCACCAGCGGAGCGGGGGGCAATAGAGGAGGGCCAGGGTGCCGCATCCCGCCATCCAGGCCAGCGCACCGGAACGGGAGCCCGTGGGCAGAAGTGCCAGCGATGCCAGGATCGCCAACGCGAGACCAAGAATTCGATGGCGTGGCACGGTGGCCAGGGCGATGCCCGTTACGGTAGCCAGGGCGAACAACCCACCAGCGTGGTTGGCTTGGCCGGGGAAAAGGCCACGCTCGAAGGTGCGGTAGGCGACGCCCGGGTCCTCATACAGGGGCCAGGCGTTTTCCGCGAGGCCATAGCCCGCCAGGGCAATCAGGGGCACACCCCAGACATAGGCCGTGGTATTGCCGAGTCCCGGGGCAAGAGAATAGGCGGCAACAAAGAGGGCATACCACGTGAGCCATTGGGCCAGGTAAAGGAGGGCCGAAGTGGGGGTGGTGAGGGTGCCCTGTGCTCCGCCGGCGATGATGCTGACGACAATGACCATGAGGTAGAGCAGAAAGGCGGTGTGGGCCGGTGGGGTGCGTATTTCGAGACGGGGGTTGGTGACGAGCGCGACGAGCATGCCTGCGATGGCGGCCTGGTCGAGGCGTAGAAAAAAAATTTCATCGCCCAGGGTGGCCAGGGGCAATCGGGGTGCCCAAATCAGCAAGGCGGGCGTGCAGCCCAGGGCCAGCGTCGGGTAATAGAGAGCAACCAGAAAAACACCCAGCATGGCTGCGGGTATGCCATAGCCATAAAACAGGGCGATGAGCAGACCCACGGCGGCCACGAGGGTGGCGAGCCCTTGGGTATGGGGCAGGGTCGTTGCCCGCAGGAACACGGCATTTTCCAACACGGGTGCGACGGGTGGGGGGGCCTGGGTGAAAAATGTGGCCATCCGGGAACGGGTGACCCATCGGTAGGCAACGCTGTCGCCATATGCCCGGAACGCCTGTATCATGGGGACTCCGGGGTGACCTGGCGCACGATACCGTCCAGAATGATGGACTCCAGTTCCAGCCGCAGGGCGCGGCCCGGGAGGAGGGGCGTGCCCCGGTAGAGCAGGCGGTCGGCACCGTCGCGAACAGCATTCAGGCGCAGTGTTACCAGCGGGATGTTGTTTTCGGTGTGGTTGCCGAGAACTTCCGCCCGTATTTCGCCGGAGCGTGGGTCGAACTCTTTCAGACCGACGGTGGCAAGCTCACTGAGCCAGCCGTGCTCCTGGGGAAGTTGGAGTTGGACTGTGAGGGCGACCTGCCGTTCTTCCAGGGCATAGGGTGGGGCAACGCGGTAGTCCACCGTGAGTCGCTGGTAGGCCAGGGCGGATATGGCGAGAATGACGAGGACCAGAAAGAGGTCGAAGAGATTCAGTTTGCCGAACAGGCGGCCATTGTGGTCGAGCAGGGGCATGGGGGCCTTTCACGAGCGCGTGGGTAGGGTTTTGATTAACCTAGCATATTGGGCGAGGCCGGGCAATGGTTCGGTGGGGGCGTTTGTCTTTTTGGACAGGATTTACAGGATTAACAGGATGAGGACGGACGTCGTTTCGTGTTTTCAGCGTTGTCTATAGGTTGGGGAGATTTTTACGACTAGATGTTTGGCCAGGGTATCCCCATTAAAATATCCCATCCATTGCACCCCATCTGATTTGATGAAAGCCATGGTGGGGGTGCCACCCGAGGAGCCCACTTCTTAATTCAAGTGGATGCGAGGTCGACCTCTACTGCGATTGCCACGATGTTCGGTTGCTCCGGTTGTGGGTGGTCGCTACAATAGGTTCCCATGAAACTTTTTATATGCTGGCTGGTTACGCTCCGTATTATCGCTCGTTATTTTCTCTACCGCCTGGGTATTGGAGGGCGTCCCAATTTCACCGACCGTTGGGCCGAAGTGCAGTTGGTATATCGCCAAGTTACCCGGATGGACAGCCGCATACGCTTGCGTGGTCTGGAGCATTTTCCCGGTTCCCACCCGGCCATTTATGCGGGCAACCATGTGAAGCTCGACGACCCCTTTTTCGTGTGCTATGCCGTGCAAGAGGGCAGCGGCTACACGATGCGCACCCGTTTTGTAATGCGCGATGATTTCTTTCTGGGATTTCCGTGGACCTGGATGCCCTTCCGCATGAATGAAGTGGCAGAAATGGGCGGGGCCTACCTCCTGTCCAAAGACGGCGTTACGCTGGCCCAGCTCAAGCCCCTCATCGATATGCTGCAGGAGCCGGACTCCTTTGTCATTTTCCCCAATGGGTCCCGAAGCCGCAGTGGTCTGTGGTTTGAGTATCGGGATGACATGGAAGGTCCGGGGTCCGTTTCTTTCTTCCTGGCCCAGTCCCAACGAAAAAAACCCGACGTGGCCGTGCCTGCGGTACCCGTCGGTCGAACCCACAATCCGGTGACCAAGGTGAGTACGGTAATTCTGGGTGCCCCCTTGTATCTGGAGCCGGGTGCGCGCCGCGAGGCCCAACGGGAATTCGACGACGCCCTGGTGCTGGCCATTTCCGACCTGGTAGAGATACAGATGACCCACCTGGTGAGCGGATTACTTTATCTTCGCTGCCTCCATGGTCTGGGTGACACCGTCACGCGCGCTCAGTTGCTTGGTGAGGTCCTGGCGGTGATCGGCGCCTTGCCTTCCACGCGTTTCCTCGATCCTGGCCTGGATAAGGATGGCGAGCAGCAGCTGACGGCGGTCCTGGCCTATCTGGCGCGTTACGACATGATTTCCATGGCGGGCGATGACGTGCACCTTCAGGTGGAGAAAATAGGGGTTGCCCCCGCGCCAGACGTGCATTATCGCAGGGAAAACCCGATTAAATTCAGTGTAAACCAGATTCTGCACTTGCCCGATGTGGTTGCGGCGCTGGAGGTTGCGGTGCTCGGGTGACTTCATCGGGCGGACGGGACCTTCGTAAGGGGGAACTTTTTGCGACGGTCAGGTATGGATTCTTGGGGATCGCGTGTCCCCTGTGCTTTGACTTGCCTCAGGATCGAAGGGTAGACTGTAGATTATGGAATGCCCCACGAGAGCGGTCCTACAGCGGCACCGATCCCGTCGATTCTACGTTGGTATAATCCGTCTTAACCTGTATAAATACAAAGGTTTACATACGCTATGCGATCTCCTCGTTTTGCCCTCCTTCTCCTTCCTCTACTCTTAAATGCCTGCTCGGAACCGGCCTCCCGTCAGGAAATAACCGACATCCGCGAGCCGGGCGAGCTACGGCGGGAAGCGCCCCCCAAGCTTGATGTGCGTCAGCGTCTGGGTATGCGCTCCGACAGCGCCATGGGCAGCAGTCAGGCGTCGGAAAGTGCCCTTGGTGGTATCACCTTCCACCATGATATGCCGGAAGGGTGGGAAAAAGTTCCCGAAACGGCCCTGCGCCAGGTGAATCTTCAGATGAAGGGTGCCCCGGATGTGGAGTGCTATTTCACCTTCCTGCCCGGTGGTGGTGGCGGTCTCGAGGCCAATCTCAACCGCTGGCGCACCCAGATGGGTCAAGAGCCCTTGAGTGCCGACGCGGTTGCTGCGTTGCCGAAGAAGACGATATTTGGACAGCCGGCGACGTTTATCCTTATCGATGGCGATTTTGTGGGTATGGGTACGGAACCCAAAACCGACTATCGGATGTATGGACTGATCTTGACCTACACCGACCCCAGTTCCAACGAGGACCAGGCGTTCTTCCTGAAAATGACCGGCCCCCGTGGGATGCTGGAAGACCAGGAAGCAAACTTTGAGCTGATAGCGTCCAGTCTGCATGCCGTTGCCCCCGGGGAAGAACACTCCCACGGCGATGAAGCCGAGGCCCATAGCGCCAATGATGGGCATGATCATGGTGCGGAGGCTGAGGCCCATGGTGCCAACGATGGGCATGATCATGGTGCGGAGGCAAAAAGCATGGCGGCGGCACCCGAAGCGCCCGCTACACCGGTGGAAGCGGCGACCACGGGCTTTACGTGGACCCTGCCCGAGGGTTGGTCTGAAATTGCGCCGACCATGATGCGGCAGGCGAATCTGGTTGTCACAGGCCAGGACAATGTTGAATGTTACCTCACCGTATTGGGCGGCAATGGTGGTGGTCTGGAAATGAACATCAATCGCTGGCAGCAGCAGATGAGTCAAGAGTCCCTGAGCCCGGAAGCGATTGGTTCATTGCCGACCGCGCCGCTTCTGGGTGCTGACGCGACATTTGTCACCATAGACGGTACCTTTGGTGGCATGGGCGGGGCGCAGCAGAACGAAAACTTCCGTATGTATGGCTTGGCGCGTGTCGACGAATCACAGGCGTTTTTCGTGAAAATGACCGGTCCCCAGGAAGTGCTTGCGGCGCAGGAAGCCAATTTCCTTGCCTTCTGCGCATCCATCCAAGTGGGAGCGGTTGCGGCACCAGCGGTCGCCGCAGAAACGCCCGCCGCCGCACCTGCTGCCGGGGCCAATCCCCACGGTATGGCGGATCCGACGCCCAAAGGTGGCTTCAATCCAGAAGGTCTTTCCTGGACGGCACCCGAGGGTTGGCAGGATGGTGGCGAGCGCATGATGCGTGTAGTGACCTATGAAGTTGGAGAATCGGAATGTTATATCACCAGCCTTTCGGGTACGGCAGGCGGTGTTAATGCCAATATAAACCGGTGGGTGGGCCAGATGGGCCAACCCGAGTTGGATGAGGCGGCGCTTGCGGCCCTTCCGCTCATCAAGATTCTTGATACGGAGGCCCCCATGGTCTTCGTAGCGGGTAGCTTCGTCGGTATGTCCGGCGCGGCGAACCCGGGCTATGCCTTACTTGGCACGGTGGTCCCGGTGGAAGATCAAACGATCTTCGTAAAGATGATAGGACCGGAGGCGGAAGTGAATGCTCAGAAAGAAAATTTTGTGGCTTTTTGCGCTTCCATTAAACCCTGATACGTGGGACGCGGACCGGGGTAATGGTTTGCGAGAGCACACACCAATCCAGATCGGAAATTTGTTTTGAAAAAGCTATTTAACTTCTTTGCCTCCTATGGTTTTGCGGTCGTCATATTGATCTTATTGACTATCCTGACCCTGTTTGGCACCTTGGAGCAGGCCAGCAGCAGTCTCTTTGATGTGCAAAACAAGTACTTCAATTCCTTCTTCCTGACTCATGACCTATTCGGGATTCCCATCCCGCTGCCGGGCGTCTACCTGCTTTCGAGCTTGTTGTTTGTCAATCTGGTCTGCGGCGCGCTGATACGTGTGCGTAAAGAGTGGAAAAAGCCGGGGATGTTGATTGCCCACTGTGGCATCTTGTATATGCTCGTGGCGGGCTTTGTGACCTACCATTTTTCCACGTCCGGCCAGATGACGCTCTATCCTGAAGAGCGTTCTGATCGGTATCAGAGTTATTATGAGTGGGAGATTGAAATCGCGCGCCTGGAGGATGGTCTCTATGGAACGCGTTGGATTATTCCGGGGGAAGCCTTCGGCGATATGAAGGTGGAAGATACCCGGGAGTTCTTCCAGCCCGATTTGCCATTCACGCTGATGTTGGAGAACTTCCTACCCAACGCTACGCCCCAGCCCACGCCCGGTGATGACGGGGCAGAGGGCTTTACCCTGGTGGCCAAGCCCCCGGAAATGGAAGCGGCCCAGAATGCGGCCGGCGTGTATGCGCTGGTGTTGGCGAAAGACAAGAAGGAAGTCCAGACAGGTTTTCTCTGGGGCTTCTCGATTTCTCCCTGGGTGATAACGGTCGACGGCGTGGATTATGCCATTGAATTACGTCATCGCAACTGGGAACTGCCCTTCACCATTACGTTGGACGAGTTCATCCGCGACTTGCATGCACGGACCTCTATGGCGAGCAATTTTGAGAGTGTAGTAACCAAGACGGAAGGGGGCGAGCCAGACCGGAAAATCAATATCCGGATGAATGAGCCACTCCGTCACAAAGGGTATACCCTCTTCCAGTCCGGCTGGGGCCCCCAGAATGCGGGACCCGATACCAAACTGTTCTCGACCTTTTCGGTGGTGAACAATCCGGCCGACCAATGGCCGCTCTACTCGTGTATCGTCATTGCCGTGGGTCTGTCGATCCACTTCTTACAAAAATTATTCAGCTATCTTCGCGCTGAAAACCGGAGGCGTGCCTCATGAGAATTTCATCCGTATTTCGCCCTGTCTTACTCGTCGCATTGACGACGTTGCTTCTGCCTGCGGTTTCCCACAGTGCTGAGCGGGAACCCTGGAGCAAAGAAATAATCGATCTCTTTGCGACGATGCCCGTGCAGGATGGTGGTCGCATCAAGCCCTTCGATACCTATGCGCAGTTTACGATGCTCCAGTTGAATGGCAAACGGTCTTTCACGACCGAGCCGGCCGACGGGAGCAAGGGTGAGCGGCTGAAGCCGGTTGCCTGGATGCTTGATGCGATTTTCTATCCGGAAATTGCGTCGGACTACAAGCACTTTATCGTGGACAACTACGACGTAATTGCGGCCATGGGGGTGCAGGCTCACGACAAGCGCCGCAGCCGGTATTCCTACAACGAGTTGGAGCCGGGGGTGGAGAAGTTGATGGCGTTGGCGCAGGAATACAACGCGGTCGACCCGAAGAAACGGGATCTGGTGCAGCAGGGTGTGCTCGACCTGACGAACAACGTATTCTTGTTTACCCAAATCATCCATTTTATGGATTTCGCGGAAGAACGTTTCACGGTGGAGGGCGACACGGCCCTGGCCAAGGCTTTTCCTGAGGCCGAAGGCGTGTCTATGAGCGTGACGCTGGAGCGGGCCATGAAGGTGCTGGCTGCGCTGCGGGGCAACCCCGACAATCTTAGTGCGGATGAAGTGAATGCCGTGGTTATGGCATTCAGCACGCTGCTGGAAGACCTGGAACGTCCTGCCATGCGGGCCCAGGCCATTGCCTTGTTCCCCCCTTCCGAAGCGGACGTGGAAGAATGGCAGACACCGGCCGACGTCATGGCGGCTGCGGTTGATGAAGTGCACGGTGCACCGATTTCACTTTCGATGCTCGGCGCCCTGGAAAAACTGCCAGCGTTGAAAGGGGATCGTCCGGCATTCACCGAGGCTTTGAACACCTTGCACAACGAAACCGTCGCCCTCGCGAAGGAACGTGGTGAATACAGCAAGATATCGCTGGAAGTGCACTATTACAAAGGGCAGTACATTTTCTATAGCCAGTGGCTCTTTGTGTTGAGCTTTCTCGTGGTGGCTATCAGTTGGCTGACGCCCCGGTCCAAGTGGATTCACTATGCGACACCTGTTGCGGTGCTGTTGCCCACCATTCTGCTGATTATCGGCATCACCCTCCGTTGCATCATTCGCGACAGGCCGCCCATCTCAACGCTGTATGAGACGATATTGTTTATTACGGCGACGGCGGTGCTGGTTTCACTCTTCATTGAGTATGTTAATCGTCAACGTGTTGCCGTGGCCATGGCGTCTTTTCTGGGCATGGTGGGTATGTTTATCGCCTATCGCTATGAAGTGAAAGAGGGCGTGGACACCATGCCGAGTCTGGTGGCGGTGCTTGATACGAATTTCTGGTTGGCGACCCACGTGACCATCATCAACATCGGCTATGCCGCGGGTATGCTGGCGGGCGCGATTGCCCACGTCTATATTTTCAGCCGCCTGTTGAACTTCAAAAAAGACAACAAAGAATATTACCGCAGCCTCAATCGGATGGTCTATGGCATCTTGTGCTTTGGCCTGCTTTTCTCGACCGTCGGCACCATTCTGGGCGGCATCTGGGCCAACGACAGTTGGGGCCGTTTCTGGGGCTGGGATCCGAAAGAGAATGGCGCACTGATGATTGTGTTGTGGAGTCTGGTTATCCTCCATGCCAAGATGGGGCGCTTCATCAAGGAATTGGGCATCTCTCAGGGCGCTATCGTCCTTGCGATGATTGTGGCCTTTTCCTGGTGGGGTGTGAATCAACTCGGTGTGGGTCTTCACAGCTACGGGTTCACCAGTGGCATTATGAATGCCTTGGTGGTCTATTGGGGATTTGAACTGCTCGTGATTGCTCTGGGGGCGCTGGTTTGGCTGCGCGACCGGAATGATCGGGTAGGGACCCAAGGTGGAAAAGAAGTAACGGCTTCCTGAATTAAGCCGTAACGATATATAGAACGGGCGGAAACGTGTAACTGCGTTTCCGCCCGTTTCGTTGTTTTTGGGGGCAGGAAGACCGGCGTGGGTGTTCCGTTGAGTTTCACTTACCCTCGGGGGGACGGCCCCGGCGGTCGCCATCGACGTTTCATGCAGGACGACTTCTATTTACCACGTGGTTGACTGGGCTTCAGCCATATTCGCTCGGCCGGTGCAGTCCCCGCGCTGCTCCGCGTAGGTGTCCCCGTGGTGGGCGTAGCTGGCGTAGGATCGACCTCGCAACTGGCGGGACAGACACGCTCGTCCGGGGTTGTCTGGGCTTCAGCAAGGTAGGCGAGTTC
>CAXBPH010000128.1:0-18894 GCA_963977445.1 uncultured bacterium
CCCAGCTTCGCGAACTGACCCGGCAGGCCTATGCGAATTGTCCTTACAATGATGAGCAATTGGCGACGGCGAAAAAACTGGAGGCGGAACCGAATATCGTACCCAGCACGGTCGGCGCGGGCTCGGTCATTAAACATGTCGTCTATATCATCAAAGAAAATCGCACCTACGATCAGGTACTCGGTGATATGCCCCAGGGCAACGGCGACCCACGCATTTGTATCTTTGGCCGGGAGATTACGCCCAACCACCATGCCCTCGCCGAGCAATTCGTGTTGCTCGACAATCTGTACTGTGACGCGGAAGTCAGCGTCGATGGACACCAATGGAGCAACGCGGCCTACGCCACCGACTTTACGGAAAAGATTTGGCCGGCCTCGTATGGCGGCAAGGGCAACGGTCCCTTCACCGATGCGGGGACGCCGGCCTCGGGATACATGTGGGATCTCTGCAAGCGCAAGGGCCTCACCTATCGCAGCTACGGCGAGTTCGCCCGGCGCTTGAGTGAAGGGGAACCCATGACTACCCTGGCCGCTGGCCTGGTGGGCCACGTGGCACCGAACTACCTGAGTTGGGGTGCCCGCGACACGGAGAATGCCGCCGAGTTTATTCGCGAATTTAACGACTACGTGACGCACTACGACAGCGCCGACCCCGAAAAGCGCCTGCCCAGCTATACGGTCCTCGCCCTGCCCGAAGATCACACCAAAGGGGGGAGCCCCGGCCAGCCTACCATTCAGGCGGCCGTCGCCAGCAACGATCTCGGCCTCGGTATGATCGTGGAGGCCATCAGCCACAGTCCCTATTGGCCCGAGACCGCCATCTTCGTCATCGAAGACGATGCCCAGAACGGCTCCGACCATGTGGATGCCCGACGGACGATTGGTTTCGTCATCAGCCCCTACACACGGCGGGCGTCGGTCGATAGCACCTTCTACACGACCAGTTCCATGTTGCGGACCATGCAGCTCCTCCTGGGATTGCCGCCCATGAGCCAATTCGACGCCTCTGCCAACCCCATGTACCGCAGTTTCACCAACGTGGCCGACAACACGCCCTACACCAAGTTGGATGCCAACATCGACATCAACGCCCTGAACGAAAAGACGGCCCTCGGTGCGCAGGAATCGCTGGAGATGGATTTCAGCACCTTCGACGAAATGCCCATGGACGAGTTTAACCGCATAATCTGGGCCCTCGCCAAAGGGCCGGATAGTGAGATGCCCTTGCCCGTGCACCGCTTTGTGGCCGCCAGTATCGTCGGTGGAGAATAAAGAACACTTCCTTTTTCTCCACGACTCGCGTTTGCGGGGGCCCAGTTAGCGTGGCATTGTTGGCTACCTGGGTGCGGTTCTACTCCTTCAGCCCCCAACCGACATCTAGCCGGTCGGTGCCAAGTCCCCCGTCGTCGACGTAATTGGTCCCCACGCTGTAAACGCGAATTCCAGCGTCATCATACGAATAAAGATAGGGCTTGCCGGAAAAGGGGTCATTGTGCAGGACGTCGAGGTAGTCCGGCACCAGTGCCTCCAAGGTGTCTGGATAGCGGTCATGGTCTTGGTGGTATAGCTTGGTTGCCAGGGCGATTTGGGCGGTCCTCAGTGAGATTTCAGTGTCTATTACTTGCAGGAGTGAGCGCATCCCATTGGGAAGCATCATGCTCGCATAGGGCCCCATGCTGGAATCGGTGTCTTTGCTCAGTGTCTTTAATTTGTCGAGCAACGCTTTGTGTTCGTATGCGGGTACCGTTGTTGCGGTGACCATCAAGTTCATAACCCGAATATAATTGGTCGCGTAGTAGTCACGCAGGAAATAGGCAGTCAATCTTGATAGCGGATCTTCGATAACCACGACCACCGGACGAAGACGCCAGAGTGAATCAATCCCCGCAAGACGCTCCCATTCAAAGGCTCTGGTCAAATACTCGGGGTGAACGGCCTCCTCCAGCGCGCCACAAAATTCTCGTATTCCCTGCTCGGAATAATGGGCGTCTTCCTCCACGAGTTGCGCCGTTTGCACGGCAATATTCCTGATCGCAGTCGCTATCATTTCATTGATCAAGGTATGCCCGGAATTGCTGACGTGATGGGCGATCTTCAGGATAGTCGCGGCGGTATGGAGCACCTCGTCGTCGTGTCCGTCCTTGTGCCACAGGATCGCCCGCAGGCCCAGTAGATTGGCGCCACCACGAAGCGCCAGAAGATTTGGAACCGCATACATGACGAAGAATTCGTTGGGGTCGTAGTTGTTGGCAATCCAGGTGCCGAGCCTCGGTACAGGTGCATTGCCTATGGCTATCAATTCTTCGATGAGGGCGGCATTTCGAGCGCAGGCATCCCGAACACCCGCTTCTACCTCCGGGTTCCAGTTTTCCAGAATCCGGGGCGGGTTAATAATTAACGCCTCCCCTAGAATTTCCATACCACCGGCCAAGACGGGGGCATCAAAGTCATCCGGCGTCAAGCCCATGAAGAAATCAACAACCCGTTGGCCTTCCACATCTTCTTCGGCCCCACCGACGTCGGCGCTCTCCAGAAAGTCATCCACCGTGACGAAAGCACTTTCCGCCTTCAGATTCGCCAATTCCGTCTCCAGCATATGTGCGAAATGAACCGTCAGGTAACCGAATGCCGCGAGCAGGACCAGGGCAGCGCTAACGACGAACGTCCCGAGACGTAGCCACATTCGTTTCAAATTGATGCTACGTTTTCCCCCGGTGCTGGCAGACTTTTGGAAGAGTTTTGGTATCATTGGCAATGCCCCATGGTGAAAATGCCAATCCAGTTTCCTGGATATTTGATAACGTCATGATAATAGCAATCCCAACCCAGTTCAATGTGCCCACCTTGCAATGAGCACCAGCCCATGCCGTCCATGCCGTCCATGTCGACGTTCCAACAACGATGTCCGTCCAGGCCGGACCACTTGGTATCTCATCGCGGGCGAAAGTGGGTTAGGCATCTTGCCTGACATACATATCCGCAGCATGTAGAGACACCATTGTCCGGCGTCGTTTCCTTGGGATTTCAAGGGAAACGCCCCGGTTCAAGTCCACGTTGAAGCGTTGCGTGTGCATTGCCTCAGCCTGGAAGGCCAAGCCACTTTGGTGGGCATTGCAGATACACGGCAGAACTACCTGCAACCGAATCGTGAAAGCCTCGCACGCCCAACGACATGCGTTAGTTCGCACCTATGTTTCATCTCCATCCCGCGCCACCAGATGGATTTCGCCTGTGAATCTCAAGCCAATACCTTTTCCACGACATTCCCCGCCACGTCGGTGAGTCGGATATCACGGCCCTGATGGCGGTAGGTCAAGCGTTCGTGGTTGATGCCGAGGCAATGTAGAATGGTCGCCTGCAAGTCGTGGACGTGGATGGGGTCTTCGGTAATCTGAAATCCCAGTTCGTCGGTGGCGCCTACCACGGTGCCGGGCTTGATGCCGCCGCCGGCCATCCACAGGCTGAAGGCGAAGGGGTGGTGGTCGCGCCCTTCTTGTCCCGGTGTGTTGCCACGGCGAATCTCGTTCATGGGGGTGCGGCCGAATTCGCCGCCCCAGATGACCAGGGTTTCGTCGAGCAGGCCCCGTTGCTTGAGGTCCTTAATCAGGGCGGCGCAGGGCTGGTCGGTCATGGCGCAGTTAATCTTCAGGTTCTTGTTCAATTCCGAATGGTCGTCCCACGTGGAGTGGTAGAGCTGGACGAAGCGTACACCCCGCTCCACCATGCGCCGTGCCATGAGGCAGTTGGTGCCGAAGGGCGTGGTCGTGTCCTTGTCGAGTCCATACATGGTTTTTGTGGCCTCGCTCTCATCGGAAAAATCCATGAGCCCCGGCACAGAAAGCTGCATATTGAAGGCCATTTCATAGGATGCAATGCGCGACGCGATTTCCAGGTCTCCCGTTTGCTCCAGGTGGTGGGCATTGAGGTCGCCGAGGGCGTCGATGCGGGCCCGCTGTGACTCGGCGTTTACGCCCTTGGGATTGTCGAGGTAGAGAACGCCCTCGCCGTCGCTGCGGAAGGTGACACCCCGGTGGGAGGCAGGCAGGAAGCCGTTGGACCAGTTGGAGGAGCCGCCGTCGATGCCCTTGCCCGAGTCGGAAGTGAGGACGACAAAGCCGGGCAGGTTGTCACATTCACTGCCGAGGCCATAGCTCACCCAGCTTCCCATGGCGGGGTGTCCGAATCGGGGCACGCCGCAGTTCATGAGTAGCTGAGCCGGGTGATGGTTGCTCACGTCGGTGTGCATGGAATGGATCATGCAAATTTCATCCGCGATGGAACCGGTGTGGGGCAGAAAGTCGGAAAACTCCATGCCGCTCTCCCCGTAAGGCTGGAAGGTGCGGGGGCTGGCGAATACCTGGGCCGTGCTCTTCATGAGCTGATCCTGGAGGCCCTTCATGAAGTGTTCGGGCACGGGCGTGCCGTGCCATTTCGTCATGATGGGCTTGGGCGCGATGAGATCGTATTGGGAAGGCGCACCAGCCATGAAAAGGTAGATCACATTCTTCGCCCGGGGCGCAATATGGGGCACGAGGGACTCCAGCGCCTGGGCCGCCCGCCCTTCCCGGGAGAGGAGGCCGTGGAGCGCGATGGTGCCGATGCCGCCCGCGCAGGAGCGGAAGAAATCTCGGCGGCCTTGAATATCTCGGTAATGAGCGTGGTCCATGGGGCTATTCCTTGGTATTAAACTCGTCCAAATTCAAAATGACACTGCACACCATGACCCACGCGGCGCTATCGCTATCGGCGGGCAGGGATTCGAAGTTGCCCACGATGTCGGGCACCCGTTCCGACTGGTGGATCAGCCGTTCTTTTTCCTCCCCATGGAACTGATGCAGTCGCGCCCGTTCTGTTTCATCAGGCAGGCGCGCGACGCAGCGCAGGAAGGCCTGGTCCAATCGCTGGTCCAAGGTGACTTGGCCCAGCGTTTCCTGGGCGAGACTCCGGGCCGCGTCGAAAAAGGTGACATCATTCAAGAGGTTGAGGGCCTGGAGGGGCGTGTTGGATCGCTCCCGCCGGGTGCAGGCCCGGTTGGTGTCGGGGAAATCGAAATTGACGGACTGGCCAAAAGGCGACGTGCGCTGTATGAAGGTGTAGAGTCCCCGGCGATAGCGGTCCGGCCCTTCTTCCGCCACCCAGGTCTGGTCGAAGGCTTCCTTCGTCACACTGTCGGGTTGAGGGGGGCGCACGCTGGGTCCGCCGATGGCCCGATGGAGGAGGCCGCTCGCCGCGAGGGCATTGTCCCGTGTGATTTCCGCGGACAGGCGCATGCGGTTCTGGCGCGCAAGGAGGATGTTGGCGGGATCGCGCTGGCGCAGCTCGGGCCGTGCGTCGGAAGACTGGCGGTAAGTGGCGGAAAGGACCATGGTCTTGAGGAGGGCCTTTATGTCCCAGCCGCTATCCACGAAAGTGACAGCAAGCCAATCGAGCAAGTCCGGATGGCTGGGTCGCGCACCCCGGACTCCGAAATCGTCGGACGTGACGACAATGCCCCGGCCAAACAATTCTTGCCAGAGCCGGTTCACCGTGACCCGGGCCGTGAGGGGGTTCTGGCGGTCCACGATCCAACGGGCCAGGTCGAGGCGGTCGGGCGTACCGTCCGATTCGAAGGCGTGGAGTATTTCCGGCGTGCCGAGATCGACGGCCTCGCCCGGGACGCGGAAGTCACCTCGGTGCATGATGGTGGTGGGCCTGAGTTCCCGACTGGCGCGCATGGTGGGCGCGCGGCTCATGGGCGGCAGGGCCTTCTTCAGTTCGTCAATTTGCGCGACCAGTTCACGGACTTTCAGCTCAGAGAAGCGGGTCTCGTTGACGAGACTCCCCCGGGCGAAGAAATAGTCCTGCAATCGAATGCGCTCTTCCACCGTCCGCTCCGCGATGGGCTTGCGCGAAATGTAGGTACCCTCCAGTTGGCCTTCGCCATAGCTCTGGCCCCAGACCAGGCCGAGCACTTCCCAGGCACGGTCCCAGTGATAATTCCCCTCGCCAGGATGATCGGCAGCCCACTGGGCCTTTTCTTCCCATTGGGCCTGGAGATCGGCGAGTTCTGTCGCGACCGGTTCGAGGAGCGCTTCCCGGGCCGCCACATAAGTCGCCCAGGCGGCCTCATAGGCTTCGCGCTGACCGGGGAGGGGCGCATCGATATTTACTTCGTCGGCATTGTTGAAAAAGGCGTAAAACTGATAGAACTCGCGCTGAGAGATGGGGTCATACTTATGATCGTGGCATCGGGCGCATTCCAGCGTTTCGCCGAGCCATACCGTGCCCACCGATATGACCCGCTCCGTGGTCTGCATGACGCGATACTCTTCGAGGTCGGCACCGCCCTCGCGATTGGCCAGCGTATTGCGAAGGAATCCCGGACCCATCTTTTCCTTGATGGTGCCATCGGGCACCAGGTCGCCCGCGATTTGTGCGATGGAAAACCCATCGAAAGGCATGTTTTCATTCAGCGCGTCCACCACCCATTGGCGATAGCGCCACGCCTGGGGCCGATGAAAGTCAGACAGGAAGCCATCGCTGTCCGCGTAACCCGCGAGGTCGAGCCACCACCGGGCCCACTTTTCGCCAAAGTGGGGCGAAGCCAGGAGCCCATCCACGGCGCGGTCATAGGCATCGGGGCGATTGTCGAGCACGAAGGCTTCGACGGCCTCCGGCGATGGGGGCAAGCCCGTAAGGTCGAGGGACACACGCCGCAGCAAGGTGCGCCGATCCGTTTCAGGAGATGGCCCGGTGCCCGCCTCTTCCAATCGGGCCAGGGTAAAAGCATCAATTGGATTTCGGACCCAGGCGGCATCCGATATCTGGGGCGTGGCAGGTAGTTTCGGCGCCACATAGGCCCAATGGGTTTCCCACGTGGCCCCGCCATCGATCCACGCGCCGAGACGTTCGATCGCTTCCAACGAAAGTTCATCGCCCGTCTCCTCCGGGGGCATGCGGTCATCGCCCGTGGCGGTGATGCGCTGGAAAAGAGCGCTCGTGTCGCGATTTCCTGGCACGATTGCGGCGACGCCCGATTTCAACAGACTTCGGGCACCTTCTTCCGTATCCAGCCGAAGGCCGCCTTTTCGCGTGGCGCTGTCGGCCGCGTGGCACTTAAAACAGTGGTCGGCGAGTAGGGGGAGGATGTCGCGGTTGAAGCGAAGTGGCGGAGATGGGGTATCCGCCATGGCCAGCGGATATTGGACCGTCGCCAGAAAAAGGATAAAAGCCAAGATTCCCGTTGTTTTTCTCACACGCTTACCTCGTGGATACGATCACGCCGCCCATAAATATCACTACCCCATACGGTACAGGGCGCATTGTGGAAACACAACTCTTCAATCTGCATTTTCAGGGGCTTGTAAAATCAGTAAAATCAGTATACACTGATTTTGTGATGATATTGGAAAGGATAGAACAATGAAAAAAGATGGTTGTTGCGGCGGGGAATCAGATTGTTCCATGGGTGGATTCAAGGTGGAGGCCATCGTCAGTGTGGATGAGCGTGGCCAGATGATCCTCCCGAAGGAATTCCGGGCCCGGGCCAACATTGAAGCCGGTGAAAAGCTGGCCTTGGTCAGCTTTGAAAACAACGGGGCTTTCTGCTGCATGTGTCTGATAAAGACCGAGGCCCTCGCGGGTATGGTCCGCGAGCATCTCGGTCCCATGATGAACGAACTCGGCCAGACTTCCTGAACCCGTCTGTCCGCTAAAGGAGCCAACCCAATGGAAGCGACGAAGATACACGAAGAAGTCCAGAAGCAATACGGGAAAATTGCGAAAGCGGGCAGCAGTTGTTGTGGCGGCTGCGGATGTGCCCCACCGGACGAGGCGGCCCGAAACGTGGGGGCCAACATCGGGTATAGCGATGCGGAGATGGATGCCGTACCCAAAGGGGCCAACCTGGGTTTGGGCTGTGGAAATCCCACGGCACTGGCCTCCCTGAAGGAAGGCGACACGGTGCTGGATCTTGGCTCCGGGGCGGGCTTTGATTGTTTTCTGGCGGCGCGGGAAGTGGGCGAAACAGGGCGTGTTATCGGTGTGGACATGACGCCCGCCATGGTTGCGCGCGCCCGGGCCAATGCGGACAAAGGCGGTTACGGAAACGTGGAATTTCGTGAGGGCCATATCGAAGCCCTGCCGGTGGAAGACAATAGCATCGACGTAATCATTTCCAATTGTGTAATCAACCTCTCACCGGACAAGCCACAAGTCTTTCGTGAAGCCTACCGCGTCCTGAAACCCGGGGGCCGCATCTTTGTCTCCGATCTGGTGTTGTTGAAGCCACTACCAGGGCTGCTTCGACGTTCTGTGGCGCTCTATGCGGCCTGCATCGGTGGCGCACTTCCCAAGGGAGCCTATCTTGATGCCATGGGGCAGGGAGGCTTCGAGACGGTGGAGATTCTTGGCGAATCTGCCTACGCCATAGACAATCTAGTGGCAGACCCCAGCGTGGGGCACGTCGCCCGCCTGGTGGCGCGGGTGCCCTACGTCAAGCGACTGGTGGCCTCTGTGGTGAGCCTGAAAGTTAGTGCGACCAAGACATCGTGCCCGTGATTTGGCCTGAGCGATTAGTGCGTGTCCGGTTCGTCATATGTTTTTGAGATGAGAGAGGAGAAACCCCGCTGCCCGGAGGGGATCCATCAGAGGTATGTATCGAGTGCCCATAGCGAAAGCCATCGCCCGAAGCGTACAATGGCTCCTTTCTACAGGTTCGTCACGGAAGGATAGTTATGAAATCATGTATTAGTTATTGGACACTTGGCGGCTTTGGGGGCGAGGTGCCCGTGGTCGAAGCGGCCCAGGCAGCCCACGATTTGGGCTTTGATGCGATCGAACTTTGTTACGGTGCGGGCGAGTTGGTGCCAGAGGCCGACCCGGCCGTGTTTGCGGAGATGCGTTCGGCGTGCGAGAAAATCGGCATTGCCCTGCCCTCCCTGTGCTCGGGCAACTATTGGATTCAATCCCTGAGTGCCGACGATGAAGCCGAACGTGCGGAAGCCCTGAAATTTTCCGAGGCTTACATTGCGTGCGCCGCGGCCCTCGGTGCCGATACGGTTCTCATGTTGCCCGGCACGGTGGAAGTGCCCTGGAATCCAGAGCGGCCCATCGTCCCGGCGAAAGTTGCCTGGGAACAATCCCAGCGGTCGCTGGCAGCGTTGATTCCCGTGGCGGAAAAGCACGGTATCACGATTGCCCTGGAAAATGTCTGGGGTAAGTTTCTCACCGGACCCTTCGAATTTGCGGCCTTTCTGGATGCCGTCGATTCTCCCTGGGTGAAGTGCTACTTCGATGTGGGCAACGTAGCGATCACGGGCTATCCCGAGCACTGGATAGAAATCCTGGGCGATCGCATCGCCCGGGTCCACGTGAAGGGCTTTAAAGGCCGCAATGGTGGGGGAACGATGGATGATTTCACCGAGAGTCATTTCGACAGCACCATCAATTGGACGGCGGTGCTGGGGGCCCTCCGTGGGATTGGCTACGACAGCTACCTCACGGCCGAGCTCATCGTGAGTGCCAAGGGCCTGCCCGACGCAGACTTGGCGGCGAAGGCGGCGAAGGAACTGAAGGAATTGATGGCGATGTAGGGGGTGGGTTTAACCGCAGAGAACACAGAGCAGCCATTGGCCGCAACTGAAAAAATTCTTACCACGAAGGGCACGAAGAGCACGAAGAAAAAAGAGAGAGACGGGCGGAGTTTCCGAAACAAATTTCCTGCCTGTGCGTGAAAGACAGACTTTACCTGCGCTGAACACAATCTTATGAGACCTCTTCTTCCTATCACTTTTTTCTTCGTGCTCTTCGTGTCCTTCGTGCTAGAACGGAAAAAGAAGTCTTTCGTTCAGGTTGTCCAACAGGGGGTTGGCCATACCTGGCCGACATACGGCCCACTTCAGGTTCCACAGGGCCCGTGATGTTGTAAGGCGAGCCACAAGTTTCTCCCCCTATTCTCTTTGGCGTCCGACGTTTACTGGACAAGGTTTGGTGGGGCGTTGACTATCTCCGTACCCGTTGTGTCAGGCAGGAATGCCCGCCCCCCTGTTGGTCTTGTCGGGTAGGATTATGACACGGCCTACGACTTGTCGTGTCCTTGCTTGGGTACCACCCCAGAGATATCTATTTGTGGCCAGAAAATAGGTTGTTTATCGGGTCACTTCCACCAGGAACATCTGCCGCGTGCGCGTCTTATCGTCGGCGATGGTGGGGAAGACGATCTGATTGCTTGCCCGATTCCAACAGGGGGCGGCGTCGATGCGTAGCTCGCCCGAGGTCCAATGGTCCACGGGGAAGGGGCCCGCGCGAAGCACGTCGCTGGTCTTGCGGTTGAGGAAGACATAGGCGTTTGCTTTGCCAATACGGTGGCCGTTGGCGAGCCAGGTGCCATCGGGAGAAAGGGCCACGTCGCCGCCGGGGTTCGCGAATATGCTGGGGTCCTCCAGCACCTCGACCACTTGTTGCGTATCGGTGTCGTAAATAATCTGTTCGTCGCCCCGTTTGCCAATCATGCGGTGACCGTCCGCCCATTCCGGGTGGCCGCCGATGTGTTGGGGGTGCAGGGTGAGGCCCGTTCCATCGGTGTTGATGGTGAAGGGCACATCCAGCCGCTTCTCTCGGTCTTCAAAATCGCCCCGGACGAAGAAATAGACCCGGTCTCCATCGCGATTGTTCAGGGTATGGTTGATGAACAATTCCTTCTCATCCACATCCGGTCGGGTGGGGCGCAGGGCGTCTGCGAGTTGCTCGAAAGAGACCAGCAAAGATTTTTCACCCGTCGCGATAGCCACCTTGAAGATGCCATCGTCTTTCGGATGGCGAACCCCGACGGTCCAGTCATAAACCTCTGGATAACCCGTCACAGGACGCAAGCGGGCGAGTCGTCCATAGTTTAAGCCGAGGAAGAATTCACCACGCTGTGCAACGCCTCCATTGGCGAAAGGGGTATCCTCAAATCGGAATTCCCGAATGCGTTTTCCCGTCGTGATATCCAGCAACACCGTGAAAATACGATTGGTCTCGGGGTCACGGTCGTTAAAGATGAGTTCCCGGTCGGGGGCGGCGGGATTCCAATAGAACATGGTGCCCTGCTGAAAATTCCAGGCACCCGTAGTGTCTATCTGGCGTACCGCGAAATTATTTTGCGCATCCAACAAGACAATGTCCGCACGCTCTTTTGCCGTAGGCATATGGTCCTGAAAGTTCGTGCGCAGGGCCACCAGATAGCGACCGTCGCCATTCCACGGAGTGTTTTGCACATGGCCGATGTACCCGAAGAAATGATGCTGGGGCCCAAAGGTAATTTGTCGACCTTTCAGCGGCTCGGCAACGAGGCTTGACGCGTGTAACAGGACCAACGCGATCAGCGCCTGCCCAACACGGCGATACAGGCTCCTCATTGTTCCGCCTCCATCACGATGCGCAAGCCAAAGCCCACGCCAGGCGCGTAACCGTAGCGGGCAGCGCTTCGGATGAACTCCGCCTTACTCTTGGCCTGCCCACCCCTGAGGACCTTCGCGCCATTACCCGAAGGGCCCATGGGGTCGATGATCGGGTCCGTACTGTATTTACGACCCACGTTGTCCAGACAATACTGGGCCTGATTCCCATGCATATCATAGAGGCCCCAGGGATTGGGCGGATACTGGGCCACGGGCACGTTTTTACCGATGTAGTCCCCTCCGGGATTGAAGCGGGTGGGTTCGTGCCCATCAAAATTAGCTTGGTCCGTCGAGATGGTCTCGCCCGTGTAGAAAGCCGTTGTGGTGCCGGCGCGGCAGGCATATTCCCATTCGGCTTCCGTGGGCAATCGAAACGTACGGCCTGTCTTCTGGCTGAGTAACTTACAAAACTCCTCGCCCTCAAACCAGGTGACTTCGTGGGCTGGAAAATTTTCCTCGCCTTCCCGGGTGCGCCGTTCGGTGGGGCCCATGACGGTGACGTACTGGTGGTTCGTGATGAGGGTCGTGCCCATGAAGAAATCGCGACTGATGGTTACCGGTTGCTGGGGGTGTTCGTCCCTTTCTCCACCCTCGCGCTCGGGGGAACCCATGAGAAACGTGCCCGCCGGGATGGGGGCGAGATCGAGATGGGCGATGTCGCCGAGGTGGACCCGTTGCACCGCACCGTGTGATTCAAGACGGACCTCCATGGCGGCCATGGCTGCGTCCCGTGCGGCCACCTGCTCCTCTGCCTCTGCCTTTATCCGGGTATCGTATTCCGACTTTTGCGTGGCGCAGCGGGTCAGGGCATCCTCCTGTAATTGTCGGAAAACGGCCGCGTCTATCTGCACGTCCGCTTCCGCCACGTTGGGATCGGTGCCGTTGAGGAATTCCTCCAGGTTGGGATAGCCATCCCCATCGGGGTCCGCCAGGTAATCCTCCATCGCAACCGTGTCGAGGTCGTGCTCCAACTCCCAGGTGTCGGGCATTCCATCCAAATCCGTATCCGTTGGTGGGACTTCGGCCATGAGGACGGGCCAGCCACCTACATCCGTTGGGGAGTCGATGATGCGGCCTGTCCCGGTCCGAATCTCTTCCATGAGTCGCCGGTCGGCACTGTCCTGTTTCGGTAGCGTGGCCCCGGCAAACGCGAGGACGCGATCCCGTGCTTCCACGGCGGACTCGGTCGCGACCGCCACTGTCGTAAAGGGAAGGTCTACCATGACGGTATCCTGTAAGGTGTCCGCATCCGAATCTCGGGCGGGCTTGAGTAAGAGGCGGTTGTTCTCGGTCTGGGCTGCCTCCCCTTCCAACACGTTGCCATCGAAATAGAGACGGGGGGCATCATCGCCCGCCTCAAAGACGTAGGTACGCATCGATTTCCTGGTGGAGGGGCCTGCTTTGAAATAATTGTTAATGTAATTAATGGAACCCGGGCCTTCGGTGGTGTAGCCGCCCCGATAGCCCCAGTTGTAGACGATGTTATTGCGGAAATCGAGGAGTATGTTGTTGACCCGGGCGTTGCGCGCTGCGTTGTGGGCGTAGATGTTGTGATGGAGCGAAAAGCCACCCTTGCCATCGAGGATGGAACCCTTGCTGTGTTCCCCCTTGGGGTGGAAGGAACGGGATAGGCCCTCGGCAATGATGCTCCACTGGACCGTCAAATTCGACGCGCCAAAGGTGCTAAATACTTCGTCTACCGCCCAGGACATGGAGCAATGGTCGATGATGCTATTGGAGCCGCCAAAGACGCCGACGGTCAACTGTTCTTCCTGTGGGCGGTCGCCCGCGCGGAAACGAAGATGGCGGAGGATGATATCGTGGGTGCTGATGACGACCATGTGGTCACGGAAGGCGATACCGTCACCCGGAGCGCTCTGCCCAGCCACGGTGAGGAAAGGATTCTGTATGTAGAGGTCGGCCTTCAGGTCGATGGTGCCACTTGTGCGAAAGAGGATGTAGCGGGGGCCTGTGGCATCCACGGCCGCGCGGAAACTGCCAGCGATAGGGTCCTCTTTTCCCGGAACGTAATCCTCCAGGGCAGTAACGAAATGAACCGTGCCGCCCCGTCCTCCCGGTGTGGTCGCCCCATAGCCTTCGGCTTCAGGAAAAGACCGGAGCAAGGTCTCTTGTCCTGCTACTGGAAGTTCAAATAGAAGGGCGACAATGAGGGCCCCGACCCAAATCTTGATTGACATGTGTGCCGTGTCCTGACCGTAACATAGAAAGACCCATTTGAAAACAACGGCCATTGTGCCGTTGGAGGGGCCTTGATTCAACCCTCCGGGGCGGCACGCAGAACGATGAGTAGCATATAGAGCAAATAGCCGGCGAAGAGCACCGCACCTTCCCGTCGGGAAAGCACGCCACCAGAGCGCACAAAGGGGATCAGTGCCACCGAAAAGAGGATCATGAGCGGGACGCCCACGTAGGCGGCCTCCCACCCGATAGGCTGTGGCCCTACGATGGCGCAGCCCCCCAGGATGGCAAGTATATTGAAGATGTTGGATCCGATGACGTTGCCCACGGCCACGTCCGCATTGCCCCGCCACGCGGCGACAATGGAAGTCACCAGTTCCGGCAGAGAGGTTCCCACGGCGACAATGGTGAGTCCGATAATTAACTCGCTAACCCCGAGCGAAAGGGCGAGGTCCGTGGCGCTGGTAACAAAATACCGAGCGCCGAAAATCAGGAGAACCAGCCCCATCAGCCCCAGAAAAAGTTGGAACAGAAAGGAACCCATCGTCATCGTGCGCGGCGTTTCGGTGAGGAGGGAGGAGACAACTTCGGCTTCCGCCCGTGTCTGAACTTCTTGTTGCGCTGCCCGGTCTTTGAAATAGGCCGCAGTGAGATACACAGCGAGCAAGAGCAGACAGCCGACACCCAGGGGGCGAGTCACGGCACCGACAGTCCAAAAACCAATCAGGGGAATTACACAGATGGCCAGGGCGACGAAGAGGTCTCGTCGCACCGCCGAAAAGGCAATCCGGATCGGACGAATCATGGCCGTGAGCCCGAGGATAAAGGCGATATTGAAGATATTGGAGCCAATGACATTGCCGATACTGATACCCGCGTTGCCCGAGAGCGTGGCCGACATACTCGCGCCCAGCTCCGGCGAGGAGGTGCCAAAGCCCACCACGGTCAGTCCGACAAAAAGGGGGGAGACGCCCGCACGTAAGGCCAGGGTCGAAGCGCCCCGCACAAAGAGTTCCGCGCCCAGGGTGAGCACCGCCACGGAAACACCAAGGATAACCAGCGAAATCAGCATTCCGAACCACGCTCCAAAAAGACGCCCATCCAAATTTCGGGTTCGCCCGATCACGCCGCTACGGAGTGGACGTGGTCAGAGAACCCAAAGGTGGGTGACGCAGGCCGAGAGCCTGCGTCCCTTTATACCATATGGGCGCGCAGTTTATTCGTTTTCGGCGGCGGAAAGGGAAAATAAATAGGTGGCGTCTTTGGTGCCCACCCGTCGACCATGAAGGGCCTGTCTTCCGCGCGGGAGGCTGCTGTCTCATCAGGCGTGGCAAATACGCGGAAATAGCCTTGGTCTGACGCGAAATCAAGATCAGGTACTACGCCCTGGGAGGGCAGGATTTATATGTCGCCTGACTTTGACAAAATAACCAGGTTCCGTGCATCATGAGGGGCGGAACACGCGAACAAACTGGGGATGGACGTAGTAATGCAACCGGATTCCAAGGCGCTGGCGGAAGCAAAAGCGCTTATCAACTGCATCCAGGTAACCGATGATCCCACCGAGCAAAATCGGCTGTGGAATCGGTATTACCGGTTGTCGGATCGTGTCTTTCCCGAGACGGCCGCGCTGCATCAACGATACAAGAGCCTTAGCGGGGCCGAGCGCCAGCGGTTCAAGCAAGAATATATGGAGCTCGTCCGCCGTATGTGGGCGGCTACCCATCCCGAAGCCGCGCTCAGTTTTTCCATTGGGAATTCGCCCCCGCCTCGTCCGACTGCGGCCGCACCGCGCCGAGCGGCGTCCCGGAAGGCACAAGCATCAAAGCGGCGTTCCTTCAGTCCCCTGGCCCTGGTTATAGTTGTCGTATTTTTGGCCGTTTGTGGCACCTACTGGTGGCGCACGTACCAAGGGAAAGAATCCCCTGCCTTCGTCAACGAGCCCCCGGTAGCCCAGGTCGAGCGGACCGCACCGATGGAAACCTCGGTGGAAGCGGTCGCTAACCGGGCGGAAATTACCCTCCCTGTAGAGGATGAAAAGGAAAAAGAGGCCGCCATCGATGCGGAACTTGCCCGCACGATTCTTCCTGAATTCAAATCCTTGCCCAATGCCTTGCGGGGCAAGGGTGATCGCGTCGTTGCCGGTTCTCAGGTTTACGACGATGTCTACGTAATCGAAAGTGCCTCCCAATACTTTGTCCGCATTCCTGAGGAGGCGTCGGTGGAAACCTTCGACAAGACGGAAGCCACCGTCGTGTTGGGCAGTGATCCCGAAGATCGTAAGGCTGTATTGGCACTATGGTACGACAACCAGGGTGCCATCGAAGCGGCCCAGGCGCGGCGCGAAACGGAAAAAAATGTTCGCCTGGCGTCCTATTACAAGGCCCAGGAAAAACTCCGCGAGGAGCGGAAGCTTGCCCAGGATCGGGAGCGCTGGCGGGTTAAAGGGCAGGATTGGCGAAACCTCACCGTGGAGCAACGTCAGACGGCCCGCCTTGAGGCCTATTCCAACTGGCAGGGCGTGCAAATCGAGGTGCGGACTCTGGAAGAGCTCTACTACAACATTTCCAAAGCATACGAACTTATCGGAATTTCCGATTCGCGACTGAGTCGTCTCGCGAAAGCAAACCGCCAGTTGGCGCGGGAGCGGGGAGCGAGTCTGGAGCTCGAAGGGGCGCTCATTTCTTACGAATTCGACCGAGATGAGATACTGCGAGAAGTGGGAAGCTGGGAAGAAGAATATTACCGGCTCCTCGATGAAGTGAATGAGGTTTATGACGACTACGCCGCCCGGGTCGAAGAAATAAAGCAACTCGACAATCTGCTTCCCTCGGCGATGCGCGACGCGGAAGCCATCACCGATTGGGATAAGCCCCTGGATAATGAACAAGGGGCCATCGGTTCCAGCGGTGGCGTCGGTACGGGCTTTGTCGTGTCGGAAGGCTATGTCATGACCTGTGCCCACGTCGTGCGGGGCGGCACCAGCATAACGGCAACGTCCACGGCGGGGATTGATTACACCGCCGAGGTGGTTACGATGGATACCGCCAACGACTGGGCCCTGTTGAAGGTCGAGGGACTCACCGGTGCCCCCATTCCCGTGGCGACAGGAAAGCCCAATGTGGGTGCCACAATCTACTGCCTGGGCTATCCCTTGGGCGGCATCAAGGACAGCGCAGACCCTATCGTGGGCAGCGGTAATATCGCCGCCCTGCAGCGCCTCGATGGGGACCGGCGTTTCATGCAGATTACGGCCCCCGTCAATCCAGGTAACTCCGGCGGCCCCGTCCTGGACCAGAAGGGGCGATGGGTGGGCATGGTGTCCCAGAAAATGAACGACCAGAAAACGCTGGATGCCGCCCAGACCGTGGCCCAAGGCATCAATTTCGCCGTGAAGGCGTCGGTTATTCAACCCATAATCGACCCGCGCAAAGGCGTCAAATTGGCGACCTTTAAAGGCGATGCGAAGGTTCCCATGTCCCTCGAAAAAATCGCCGCGACCCTGGCACCCTCCATCGTCCGTATTACGGTGCAGTAGAACCATTCGCGGGCCATTCGATTCCCCACGGTGTCCGTCGGTATAATTGCGCCACCCAAACGTATCACCCGGTACGGGCGGTGATCTCTCCCGAAAGCCTTCCAAGGGTCTTGATAGTTGGACCAATCCGATTTCGGGTGTATATATTCGCCCCACCGTTCCTCATTTAAAGGAGTTTTCTGTGAAAAAGAAACAGCTGGTTCTGCTGCTTGCCCTGATTGCACTGGGCGTCGTTTTTTATCTTCAAGGTGCCGTTGCGGGCGTCATTGTATTCGTAATGTTCCTGCTGGGCCTCGGGGTGGTCCAAACGGGCAAACTGGTGGCCTCACGCCGGGGCGTCGAGGAACTGAAAACGCTCTGTCCCAAATATGGCTACGAAACCATGATCGAAAAATCCCGGTCCCGTATGCCCGAAGGCGATAGCTTTTCCTTCGTTGTGCTCGGGGATACCCGAAAGCGCATGAAAGTCGCCACCAAGGTTTTTGCCGGGGCCAAAGAAGAAAATCCCGTGGTCATCTTTCACACTGGCGATATTGTCCGCGGTGGCACGCCCCCCGAATACTACGAGAGCCTGACACCCCTCATTGACCAGGTGGACCCGGTGCCCGTGCTTTCCGTGCCGGGCAATCATGAGCGCGGGGCCTGGCGGGACTATGCGGCCTTCAAGGCGCTCCATGGTGGCGATGAGTTTTGCTTTGAGCTCGGAGATTGCCTCTTTGTGGGCATCAACAACAGCACCCAGAAAGGCGTGACCGATGCGGGCATGGCCTACCTGGAAAAGGCACTGAGTAATTCGACGGCCACCCACAAGTTTGTCTTTTACCATATTCCGCCGCTGTTTTTTGAAGCCACCTTCGTCAATGACCGCCCCCGTCGCGGCTACAAAAATAACGAACAGGAATCCCATGCGCTTTTTGTTAAGCACGGGGTTACGGAAGTCTATATGGCCCATATCCATGGCTACGCGACCCACGTCAAAGACGGCGTGCGCTATACCCTCACGGCAGGAGGCGGTGCGAAACTCAGTCCCCGCATCGACGAATCGGGACGTTTTCACCACTACCTCGTGCGCCATGTGAAGGGCGGCGAAGTGGGGCGTGAGTTGATTAAACTGGATGGAAGCGAGTTTGTGCGCCTCGAGGGGTAGGGCAGGTTTTTATGGGACCTATTGGACGAATGAGACTTAGGGCCGATAAATCGGCCTGAAAGGCCAAAGCATCATAGTCCGCCGCGGCGGACTACGCCCTGGGTTTAAATGACTACGATATAATATAGCCCTGAAAGGGCGGCGCAGTACCATCGATACTACACCTGCGCTGCCCTTTCAGGGCGAATGGATATCCCAATAAACGAATACCCAGGGCGTTGCCCTGGGCTAAGCTGCCGAGCCCCTTCGGGGCGGAATCAATTCGCAACCTGCGGTTACCCACCGGAATATAACGACCCACGAGTCCCACGAGTCCCACGAGTCCTACGAGTCCTACGAGTCCTACGAGTCCTACGAGTCCTACGAGTTCCACGAGTTCCACGAGTTCCACGAGTTCCACGAGCTCCACGAGTTCCACGAGTTCCACGAGTTCCACGAGTCCTACAGGTCCTACAGGTCCCACAGGTCCCACAGGTCCCACAGGTCCCACAGGTCCCACAGGTCCCATAGGTCCCATAGGTCCCACAGGTCCCATAGGTCCCATAGGTCCCATAGGTCCCATAGGTCCCATAGGTCCCATAGGTCCCA
>CAXBPH010000129.1:0-18381 GCA_963977445.1 uncultured bacterium
CTCTACGGGTCTTTTGTCGTGTCTGCACCTATACGACACAAAATAAGGCAAACAACTGGCCGCGAGGCCCTTCTCGCCAAGCCTCCGCCCCACGGGCTCCTAACACTACGTAGGCGCTACGGAACGCCCCAGTGTGCCATGTCGTTGCATGGTTCGGGTGCACCAATCAGCTGGACTCCTGACGGAGCGCCACTGGCAATGAACGCACTACTTCGATAACGTATCAGGATGGGATGGTCCAAGCCCCATCGATTTTGTGAGTGCGCCCTGGCACTACTGTATCAGGACACCCGACTATATGCGATTCCACCGTATATATGCCTTGCGAGTGAGCTGGGCAATGCGTTAAGGTGATAGAGGATACTTCGGGGAAAATAGCGTGGCACACTTACTCAACTTGCTAATAGGTGCCTTCATAGGCACCATGGACATTGATAGCTGTCGGAAGCTGCAGCGATATAGCATCAGAGAACGTAGAGCGGGTGTGCATCTAACCCTCCCTCCTCTGGGTGCCCTTCCCTTGTCCGGTGCCTTATTTCGAATGGGCGTCTGTATGGTGCTCTCACTCCTTACGCTAACCGCCGTCGGTAGTACGGTGCCCCATCTGCAACATTATACAACCCACGATGGATTGGCGGGTTCTGTCGTTCGTAGTGTCGAAAGGACCGACGATGGGCGTATATGGTTTGGCTGTTGGGGGCGCGGGGTCTCATCCTATGATGGTATAAATTGGACGAACTATGGCCTGGCGGAAGGGTTGCCTTCCCTCGATGTTCGCGTAGTTCGCGTTGACGTTCGGGGTACGGTGTGGGTGGGGACCGTCGGGGGAATTGCTTACCTCGACGGGTCACGTTGGATCAAGGTGGAGCCAAAGATACAGGACTTGACCAATGAGGGTGCCTTCTCTATTTGTCCGCTCCCCGATGGGCGTATATGGTTTGGTCTCGAAGAGAGCCGGGTGTTGGAATATATTCCCGGCGATGGAGCGGAAACAAACACAATAGCTTCCGGCACATGGTCCTCCAAGTTCATTCTCCGAGAACCGGGCTCGACGGTACGGGAGATTCACCGTCGGCCTGATGGTTCTATCGTCATTGTTGGTAAGTTTGGGATCAGACGATGGGTTGGTGAAGAATGGGTTTCGGATGATTCTGATAAAAGTTTGAGTGTGTTGGAGTCGATTGCCGAGGCACCCGACGGTACCCTTTACGTGGCGGGCACTACGGGCATGTGGCGACGGGGACCTTCGGAACCCGAATGGACAAGAGATTCGGTAGGGTCCGTAAAGTCTGTCCGCTTTCTGCCGGATGGGCGCCTGGTGGTGGCAAGTCAGCGGGGCATAGAAATCCGCCGCCATGGTCGCAGCGAATTACTGAGTTTATTGCGAAGCGGCTCAAATCTCCCTATGCAGATAGTAGAATTTTTTCCAGAAACGAACGAAATTTGGATCGGTACCAAGTTGGGCGTGTTTCGTGTGGGCCTGGAAGGTTGGACGGTATTTTCTGAGTCACCCGAAGGAGGCGTGTTTGACGGGAGGACGCTCTATGCCGACGCCAATACCCCCGCAATCGTGATCGATGATCAGGGGGGGCTGTGCCAGTATATCGAGGGGGTTTGGGAAACGATAGGCGTACTTCCCCCGGGGAGCTATAGCCAGATCGCCAAGGGAAACGACAATACAATTTGGCTTGTCAAAAGTGGATTGGCCGTTCAATGGGACCTTGGTCGTGGCGCGGGGCGACGTAGTTTTACGCTGCCCGCAATGATCGAGTCTGTCTTCGAGACCCGTGGTGGACGACTATTCTGTTATGGAGAGCAGGCCTTCCTGGAACGTAAAGGTGATCAGTGGGTTTCTACGCCCATAGGAAAGACAAAGGATGTAGAGCGTATTTGTTCCGTCCTCGAAACCAGCGATAACAAGCTCTGTGTTTCTACACTAACGGCATTGGCGCTTTGGGAGTTCTTGCCCGACGGTACCCTGGTTGAAAGTTTCCGCACGGAAGGTGAAAAGAATTATCGGGGGCTGTTGGAGGAGGAGGACGGCAGTATCCTTGTCGGGTCGAATGAGGAAGGTATCTATCGCTATCAGGGCGGTAACCTTGATTTTGTAACACCCTTTCACAATGACTCGACAGCACGGGCAGCAATACTGTTTCGTCAGTCCACCGGACGACTCTGGACAGGGTCCCTGGAGCTGGGACTGGCTTCCCGAGTCGGTGGGCGTTGGGCCTGGTATGGTCCGTCCGACGGTGTGCTGGGCGGCCAGGTTCATGCAATAGTACAAGATCCATCCGGCATTGTCTGGGCAGCTATTTCCCAGCGGGGTGTGGCGCGATATATCCCATCCGCCGATCCCCCAGAAACCTATGTCCGACAGGTGCCCCAGCAGATACCTCATGGCGAGCGTAGCGTCTTTCAGTTTGATGGTGTCGACCCGTGGAATATCACGGAAGAAGCGGAGTTGGTGTATTCCTGGCGGATTGTCGAGGAGGGCGTTTCCGACTCTGACGCGCCTTGGTCTGACTATTCAAAGGATACAAACATAATATCTCCCCATCTTTCCTATGGGAGCTATGTCTTTGAAGTGCGCGGGGCCGATACCGACTTCAATGTGGATCCCACGCCGGCGCGCGCGTCATTTACGGTGTTGCCGCCACTCTGGGCAACGGGGGGCTTCTTGTTTCCCGTGGGCTTGTTGGTTGTCGGCATCAGCGTTGTGGCGAGCCTGCTCCTTCGGAACTACACCGCATTGCGGGTCTCTGAGCAAGAGCTTCGAGATGCTAAAGATCAGGCGGAGGCGGCGAGTCGCGCCAAGAGTCAGTTTCTCGCCCATATTTCCCACGAAATTCGTACACCCATGAACGCGATCATGGGTCATGTGCAAATTATGCAGGTGGAACGTCATCGCGCGGATGAAGACTCCGAGAGTCTTCGGGTGATCGCCAGGAGTGGTGAGCACCTTCTCGAGCTCATCAACAATGTGTTGGAAATGGCGAAAATAGAAGCTGGCAGGGTGACGATAACGCCGGGTAATGTAAACCTGTGCGAGGTGGTGAACGAACTCGTTCGAATGCTCTCGGTACAATGCGACCCGTCACAGGTCCGGCTCCAAGTGGAATCGGATGACAATGTACCGGAATATGTTTCTATAGATCAGTCCAAGTTGCGCCAGGTACTCATCAATCTGGTCGGCAATGCGATCAAATTTACCAGCGTGGGATCGATAACCATCCGGATTCGTGGAATAAAATCCGCCAAGTCAACGGTGGTAGATCACATTGAGATAGAAGTAGAAGATACAGGGACGGGTATCGAGGCACAGTCGCTTGACGACATCTTTGGCCCCTTCGAACAGGCCAGTGCTGGCCGCAGCCACGGCGGGGCGGGTCTGGGATTGCCCATCAGTCGGCGTCATCTCGAAGCCATGGGCGGAACTATCCGCATCGACTCGACGTTGGGTACAGGAACGCTCGTCCACGTGATGATTCCGGTGGGGTCAGGCACTCCCGAGACTGCGGTAGCAAGCGGTTCTACGCCTGAAGCCCAGTTTGTTGCGGCGAATGGGGCGGGTAAGCGGATTCTGGTGGTGGATGATATTGATACCAACCTTAACGTGATGGATAAACTCCTTACCCTGTTTGGCTTTGAGGTTACGGCCGTCTCCAGTGGGCTGGCGGCCATAGCAGCTTTCCAGGAATGGAAACCTGACCTCATCCTGATGGACAAGGCGATGCCGGATATGGATGGTATCGAAACGACCCGCCGTATCCGCGCGATGGATGGGGGTAAAGAAGCCATCATTATCTTTGTAACGGCCGGTGCCATGGACGAGGAGCGACGGGACATCATGGACGGGGGCGCAACGGACATCATCCGGAAACCCTTCCGCCATGCGGAGTTACTTGCCAAAATGGATGAGTATCTCAACGAGCCCAAGGACTGACCGACCTCTCCTGGAACTATCAGCACCCTTTCCAAGAGGTCTCGGGTGGGTGTTTTTCGCCCAATTCACTACCGTCGGCAGGTGCGCGCCTGTTTGTGCCGGGTAAAAGATGAAAAACCCTCCATTTTTCATTCTCGACAAAATATCGTATACTAGTTTGTCGAGCTATGGCGGTCTGTTCCTGGCGATGGTTCCGACGCAAAAAAGTGCGGCAGGGCAGCCATCGAAGTGAGTTTGGATCACCGAAACACCGCAAAGGGTTACGGCGCGATGTGGCACAACCGTAGATATGAAAATCCATCTGTAGGCGTGATAAAAGCCCTACGTGTGTCCACGCGGCTTATTGTGCTGTCTGGCGTTGCGCTCACCATGCCCTTGAGCCTCGTTGCAGAGGTATCTTCGCCCGATTCGCCAGCCTTTTTTGAAAACCGTATCCGCCCGATACTCGCGGAAAACTGCATCAAGTGCCATGGTGAGGCCAAGCAAAAAGGCGGTCTTCGCCTGGACTCAGCATCGGCCATGCTGGGCGGGGGCGAGAGTGGCCCTTCACTGGTTCCGGGCAATGCCGACGGAAGCCTTCTTGTTCAGGCAATTCGCTATAACGATTTGGAAATGCCACCCACGGGTGTCTTGCCAGAGAAGGATGTGGCCGACCTGACCGCTTGGGTCGCGGCGGGTGCGCCCTGGCCGGAACATGGAGAAGACATCCGCGAGTCCACGGCGCTCATCACCGAGGCCGATCGCAACTGGTGGGCCTTCCAGCCGTTATCCAAGCCGGGCGTCCCCCGCAACCCAGCCGATTTGTGGTCCCGCAATGCCATTGACCGATTCGTCTTCGAGCGCCTTAATGCCGAGGATATGAGCCCCGCACCGGAAGCCGATAAGTCGGTACTCGTGCGACGACTCTATTTCGATCTTGTCGGCATGCCCCCGACACCAGAAGAAGTGGATGCCTATATCAATGACCCTTCGCCCTATGCCTGGGAAATGCTCATCGATACCTTACTTGATGATCCCCGTTACGGGGAGCATTGGGCGCGTTTCTGGCTCGACCTGGTGCGCTATGCCGAGTCCGATGGGTGGAACAAAGATTCCTATCGGCCCAATATCTGGCGCTATCGCGACTATGTGATTGATGCGATGAATGAGGATGTGCCCTATTCTGAATTTGTGCGTCAGCAGCTTGCGGGCGACGAAATCGAGAGTGACGATCCGGAAAACCTGATTGCCACCGGGTATTTACGTCTGGGCATCTATGAGTACAACCAGCGCGACGCCGCGTCCCACTGGGACGACATCATGAATGAAATCACCGATGTGACTGGCAATGTCTTCTTCGGACTGTCCATGGCCTGCAGCCGCTGCCATGATCACAAATTTGATCCCCTCATGCAGAAGGACTACTTCAGTCTCCGGGCATTCTTCGAACCCCTGATTTGGCGGGACGATATCCCCGGGGCGACGACGGAAGAGAAGCTGGCGTGGGACAGTCAACAGACCCAGTGGGAAGAGGCAACGACATCCATTCGTGCCGAACTGGACGCCTTGGTCGGGCCGGTTCACGAGAAAAAATGGGCATTGACAGCGGACAAGTTCCCGCTGGAAATCCAGGATTGCTTCAGTAAGCCCAAAAGTGAGCGGAGTTCCTGGGAGCATCAGATGGCCTACCTGGTCGCGCGCCAGTTCTATGAAGAAGGTGGTGGGCCCCTGTCTGGCATGTCAAAAGAAGACAAGGCCAAGATGGAGGAGATTAACAAGCGTTTGGCCACTTTTGACTCAATGAAGCCAGCGCCCCTGCCGGAAGTGATGTCGGTGGCTGATTTTGACGGAGCTCTCTCGCCCACGACCATCCCCAGCGACCCCTCGGCCACACCGATTGCGCCCCAGTTTCTCGCGGTACTGGCGAGCAATCCCGTCAGCATGACTCCCAAACTTCCGGAACGTGCCGACAGCTCGGGAAGACGTACGGCGCTGGCAAAATGGATTGGGCGGGAAGATAACCCCCTCACGACCCGGGTCATTGTAAACCGCATCTGGCAACAGCACTTCGGTGAGGGCATTGTGCCTTCGGCCAGTGACTTCGGTCATCTCGGTCAACCCCCGACCCACCCTGAGTTGCTCGATTATCTCACGACGAACTTTGTGGAAGACGGATGGCATTTCAAGGCGCTGCACAAGTCCATTCTTATGTCTGCGACCTGGCGGCAGTCGGTCCATCACCCCGACGCCGACGCCTATCTGGTAAAAGATCCCGCAGAGCACTTGCTCTGGCGCCAACATGTACATCGTCTGAAGGCCGAGCAGTTGCGCGATGCCATGCTCGCGGTGAGCGGCGAACTCGACGTCAAAATCGGTGGCCCGAGTGTAGATAGTAAGACGCCCCGGCGAGCCCTTTATGTAAAAATCATGCGGAACAGTCCCGATGCCCTGTTGCACGCCTTCGACGTGGCCAATGGCCTCACCAGTGTGTCGCAACGAACGAGTACGACCACCCCTACGCAGGCCCTGTTGATGATTAACGGGGACTATGTACTTGAACGGGCTATCAAGCTGGGCGGACGGATGCGTAATAGTGGCGAGTCCACCTGTGCCGGTGCCTTGACCCACGGATTTCGACTGGCCTGGGGCCGCAACCCAACGGATGAAGAGTTGCAGCGTGCGCTGGTGTTCATCGGGGTCAACGGAGAAACCAATCCGTCCAAGATGATTTCAGAACGACTTATAGATTTCAGCCACGTGTTGCTTAATTCTAATGAATTCATTTACGTCGACTAGTCGGAACATGCTTCGACGGACGACTGCTTAAAACGCAGGGAGTATTGAGTCCCGTGTCATCACGAATTTGCGACCATTATCAAAAGCCCCATCACGATGCCCTCCTTTCACGGCGTGATTTTTTGCAGCGCGGGGGAGCAGGCTTCGGTGCCCTGGCCCTCGGTGCCATGTTACACCAGGAGTCCAGCCATGCGGCCCTGCCCACGCCCCTTGCCCACCATTTTGGCCGGGCCAAGAGCGTCATATTTCTGTTTATGGAAGGTGGCCCGAGCCATCTCGACCTGTTGGATCCCAAGCCGCTGCTCAATAAACTTGCGGGTCAACCCATCCCGGCGAGCTTCAAGGAGCCCATCACGGCCATGGGCGAAAAAGGTTCACCGTTATTACCGGCTCCACGGACCTGGAAACAGCACGGTGAGAGTGGATTGTGGGCTTCAGAATGGATTCCCCATATTGCGGAATGCATGGACGACCTCGCGGTGATTCGGTCCTGTTGGACCAACGGCATCAACCACGCCGGTGGGGTTTGCCAGATGAACACCTGCACCAATGTGGCGGGTCGGCCTTCGCTGGGATCCTGGGTCAACTATGGCCTGGGTAGTGCCAACCACAACCTGCCCTCCTTTGTTGTGCTGTGCGATAACAATGGCCGCCCGGTGAATGGCCCCCGTAACTGGGGAAGCGGTTTCATACCGGCCTCCCATCAGGGTGTGCGCATCAACGGGGCGAGCGATGAGCCTATCGCCAACCTGAACTTTCCCAAGGATCACGATGGGGCCCGGCAGTATGAAAAACTCGCTCTGCTGAACGCCTACAATCGGGACCATGCGGAGACCCGGATGCAGGAAAGTGAGCTGGAAGCGCGCATCGAGAGTTATGAACTGGCTTTTCGTATGCAGGCCGAGGCTCCCGCAGCGGTGGATCTCGGGCAAGAAGAAGATTATATTCAGCAGCTCTATGGCATCGATGAAAAGGAAACGGAAGTTTTCGGGCGCAATTGCCTCCTCGCCCGTCGGCTCGTCGAGCGGGGGGTACGCTTTGTTCAGCTCTATAGCGGCACGGGTAGCAAGTGGGATTCTCACGACGATATTGAAAAGAAACATGCCTCGCTGTGCCATAGTATGGACAAGCCCGTTGCTGGCCTGCTGAAGGATCTGAAGCAGCGGGGCCTCCTCGATGAGACCCTCGTGGTGTGGGGCGGGGAATTCGGCCGCACGCCCATGAGTGAAAAGGGCGACGGGCGGGACCACAATCCCACGGGATTTTCCATGTGGATGGCGGGCGGTGGTGTTCAGGGCGGCCAGGTTATTGGTGCCACGGACGATCTGGGCTTGTATGCGGTTGAAGACAAAATGCATGTGCATGACATCCATGCATCAATCCTGCACTTGATGGGTCTGGACAACATGAAGTTGACCTACAATCACGGTGGTCGGTTGGAGCGTCCTACGATTAATGAAGGGGCATTCAACAAGAAGCTGATTGGGGTCTAGCAGTCTGACTCCTGGCAGCGATTGTCATGGTACTCACGGGCAAGTCTCGCAGACTTGTCCGTGCCACCCCGGCGGCTTTCTATGCTGGCGCGACAGACCGCAGGCAAACCTGACTGTGCCACCCAGACGTATTCTTTGCAGGCGCGGCGGTCCGTTGGCAAACCTGACTGTGCCACCCAGACGCTTTTTTTGCTGGCGCGACAGACCACTTCAAAACGGTGCGCGTCAATATCGCCATAAATAGACGTAGTATCCCGCAAACTCTCTGGCCGTTCCATACAGGTCACGCCATTCGTAGTGCCGGGAATGGGCTGTACCAATTGTGGTGACTCCGGCCTGTTTCAACGCCAGGCGGCACCGGCTCAGGTGGAAAAACTGGCTGACGACGATTACGGACTTGAAGTCACGCTCCTCTTGGAGTCTTGCAAAGTTTCTTGCGGTGGCGGCGGTGTTGACGCCCTCGTTGTCGATGATAATTTTATCCTCCGGCACCCCATGGGCGACGAGATAGGCCGCCATCACATCGCCTTCATAGTGCCCCTCTTTTCCGAAACCGCCACTGACGACCACGTGGGCGACCGTGCCGTCCTTGTAGAGTGCGAGAGCCCGGTTGAGGCGGCCCTGAAGTCGGGGGGAAGGCGTTCCATCGGGAAATACTGTCGTCGCCAACACCAGTGCCGCATCGGCATCGAACAGTGTTTCGGTCATGCCGTCGTATACGATGGCCAATTCCGTAGCGCCGATTATCAGAATAGGCATGATAAGGATGCCTGACAAGATGCGCCTTTTGGTGACCTGAATCATTGGAGCTCCCGGAAAAGGGTTGAACAAGGGGTGGGGCGTGTTTCCTGTCTTATCATCCTGTAAACTTGCCGTGAGTTCCCCCATGGAATGACGGGCCTGGCCTTTTGACCGGCGATAAGAAGGCCTGTTCTTTTTCGAAACGAACACAAACGATACGTTATGATAAGTGCTTCACGTGTGAAGTGTGATTGATTTTCCAACAGAAGAGGTAGATGTATGAGTAAGCTCTGGGGCGGTCGCTTCGAAGGCAAGACCGATAAACTTGTGGAAGTCCTTGGTGAATCAGTCAGTTATGATTCCCGGCTTGCCCCGTGGGACATTCGAGGGAGCATCGCTCATGCCACCATGCTCGGTGATTGCGAAATTATCGCCAAGGCGGAGGTGAAAAAGATCATTCACGGGCTTAAGGCTATCGAGAAGGTCATTGCCGCTGGCGAAATGGTGTGGGATACGGCGCTGGAAGACGTGCACACCAATATCGAAGTGGCCCTCGTAGCACGAATTGGTGATGCTGGCAAGCGACTCCATACTGGCCGTAGCCGCAACGACCAGATTGCCACAGACATGCGCCTGTGGATGCGCGACCAGATTGATACCATTATCCTGGCGCTAAACGACTTACAGCGGGCACTGCTGGACCTGGCGGACGCCCATTTCGACGTCATTCTACCGGGCTTCACCCATCTGCAAAATGCCCAGCCGGTCCTGTTGGCCCACCACCTCCTGGCCTATGTGGAAATGCTGGCACGAGATGCAGAGCGCTTCACCCAGTTACGCAAACGGGTCAACGTGCTTCCCCTGGGGTCGGCGGCCATGGCCGGTACGCCCTATCCCATTGATCGGCCCCAGGTGGCCAAGCTGCTCGATTTCGACGGAATTTCCAAAAACAGCATGGATGCCGTGTCTGATCGGGATCACATGATCGAGTTTTCCGCCAATGCGGCCCTCGTGATGATGCATTTGTCCCGTTTCAGTGAAGAATTGATCCTGTGGTCCAGCCCGGCTTTCGCCTTTGTCATCATAGGCGACGCCTTTACGACGGGTTCCAGCATCATGCCACAAAAGAAAAACCCGGATGTTGCCGAGCTGGTCAGAGGTAAGACGGGTCGGGTTTATGGGGATCTTACGGCGCTGCTGACGCTGATGAAGGGGTTGCCCATGACCTACAATCGGGACTTACAGGAAGACAAGGAGGCACTGTTTGACGCATCAGATACGGTACAGCTTTGCCTTGCTGTCTTCACCCGCATGATCCCATCGATTGCGATCCAGCGGGATGCGATGGCCCAGGCCACGGCCGAAGGCTTCATGGAAGCCACCGATCTCGCTGATTATCTTGTGGTTAAGGGCGTTCCCTTCCGTGAGGCCCACGGCATTATAGGTCGCATCGTGTTGTACTGCACCGATCAGAAAAAGACGCTTCCTGCTTTGTCGGTAGAGGAATTTCAGCGATTTTCCCCCTATTTCGAAGACGACGTATATAGCATGTTGTCGCCCGAAGCCATCGTAAAGCGGCGCGACAATCCTGGCGGAACGGCCCCGCGCCGGGTGCGCGCGGCCTTGAAACAGGCCCGCCGTCGATGCGGTTGAGATAGTTGCTTGACAATTTGCGAAGTTTGCGCGAATTTGTAATAATATCGGTCGGGGTTCTCTAGGCTCAGGGAGTAGTTATGGCGAAAGCGGAACGTATCCTAATCGTAGATGACGAGATTGTGATACGAGAGTTGATGTCGGACATTCTTACCGATGAAGGATTTAGCGTTGCATCCGCACCCAATGGGATGGCGGCGCTGAAAATGCTTCAGGAGTCCAATGATTTCGTCGTGCTCTTCACCGATATCATGATGCCCGAAATGGACGGCATCGAGCTCATCCGCAAAGCACGTCTGGTATCACCGGCCCTCGTGCCCATCGTCATGACGGGCTACGCCACCCTGGAAACGGCCCGAGCCGCCGTCAAAGAAGGGGCCTACGATTACGTCCTCAAACCCTTCAATCTCAGTGAGATAAAGATGTCGGTAACCAACGCCCTGGAGCGTTGCCGCCTATCCAACGAAAATGCCAGCCTCCGCGAAATTACCGAACTCTTTAATATCAGCGAACGCATCGCTTCGATTCGATCGGAAGATGCCCTCCTCGAATTTGTCTTGAACGCCGCCCTGGAGCGTGTGGAAGCCGAACGGGGTTCTCTGATGCTCGTGTCCGACGATGGGTTGGAAATGACCGTGGCCCGAGGCGTCGGCCTTCCCCAGGACTATGACCACGCAGCGGTGCACGTCAAGAACAGTATTTCCGGCTGGGTGGCCGAGAACGTCAAGCCCCTCTTCGTCGAAGATATCCGACAGGAGCCCAGCGTAGACAAACTCAGTTGGCAACTACGTGACAACTCATTCATTTCGGTTCCCCTGGAACGTAAGGGCTCTGCCCTCTCCGGGCCGGACGCCTGTAAGGGTCGGGTAATCGCTGTATTGAATGTCACGGAGAAGCGCAACCAGAAGACCTTTACGGAAGCGGATCTGAAGATACTCAGTATCATGGCGAATCATGCCGCTGCGGCCCTTGAAAACGTCCGGTTGCTGGCCGATGTGGAAGATACCCAGCGGGAAATCGTCTTTACCCTCGGCGAAATCGTGGAAACCCGTTCACAAGAAACAGGCTTTCATGTGAAGCGTGTGGCCGAGTACTGCAAGTTACTTGGACTGAAGTGTGGCCTGTCATCGGCCGAGGCAGAAATCCTTCGTCTGGCTTCGCCACTCCACGATGTGGGAAAAGTAGGAATTCCAGACGCTATCCTGAATAAACCAGGAAAACTGAGCGTCGATGAATTCGACATCATCAAAACCCATGCACAAATGGGCTATGACATGTTGAAAGTCACCAAGGGTCACGTCTTACAGGCCGCCGCCATTATTGCCCTCCAACATCACGAGCGTTTCGATGGTAAGGGCTATCCCAATGGCCTCTCGGGAAAAGATATTCACATTTTCGGTCGAATCACCGGTATCGCGGACGTTTTTGATGCCCTCGGGGTAAAGCGGGTATACAAAGATGCGTGGGAATTGGATCGAATTCTCGAGCTGTTCCGCGAAGAGCGGGGCAATCACTTCGACCCGGATATTACCGATGTATTCTTCGCCAACATCGAAGAGATCCTGGAAATTCGCGACAGCCTGAGCGACATCGAGTAGTACGTACCGCGTTGCGTGCTTGCACACACCTCGCCTTAAAAATTGCGTACGATAACCTCGTTGACCTTACCCCGCTTGTCGGCCCGACTATTGATCAGCCGTGACGCCTGGACCAACTCTATCCGATGCTTCTTGTAGAGCTGGTGAACCAGTTTCGCATCCGAATTGGAAAGTACGGCTTTCACGCCCCGCCGGGTAAGCTCGTCAAAGACATCTGCCAATTCCCGCTGCGAGGTCTCGTCGAACTGGCCCTTGTGATACCCCGTAAAATTGGCGGTTTTGGAGACCGGGGCATAGGGCGGATCAAAGTAGACAAAGTCATCCGACTTGGCGACATTCAGAATGCCCGCAAAGTGTCGCTCTTCTACCGTGCAACGCTGCAAGGCAACAGATACAGCACGAAGATTTTCCCGGTCGCAGATGCGGGGGTTCTTATACCGTCCCATAGGCACATTGAATCCCCCTTTACTGTTTTCCCGGAAGAGTCCGTTGTAACAGGTGCGATTCAAATAAATAATCCGCGCCGCCCGGGCGACGAGATTGTCGGGCGTGGCGGCGCGCACCGCATAGTAGTGTTCCTCATTGTGTGCCACCTCATGCTTGGCCAGCAGTGCGATGAGGTCTTCCACGTGGTGTTGTACGCCGTGGTAGGCTTCTATGAGCCGCGCATTGTTGTCGGACAAATAGGCTTTGCTACGGCCCAATAACTTTCGGCCATAGAGGTCGAAAAAGAGGGCACCACCGCCGACGAAGGGCTCGTGATACCGGCCATAGGGTCGCGCGTCTACCAGTCGGGCTTCCAATTCCGTCAGTAACTGACGTTTTCCACCTACCCACTTGAGAAAGGGGCGGGGCTTTTCAGATATTTCCGCGCGCTCCGTCATAGTCCGAAATAGAGCTCCAGCCACGTCTTGAGATCACTCAGCTCGACGGCTTTTCCGGTGGAGAGGAGGTAGGACTTAATATTGATCGAAAAGCCGTCGCCAGCGAAGACTACAATGCCCCGAATGGGCCAGGCGGCGATATCATCAATGGTGGCGGGTATTTTTTCTTCGGCGGAACCCGAGCTACCCTGGTATTTGCACTCAATACCGAGGCTCACCCGTGTCTCCGGGTGTTTGAGCACCACATCGATTCTCCGGCGGGCCCCCCAGATTCTGCGACCTACCGAAACCTGCGACTCTACCGTCAGCCCCAGTATTTCTCCAAGTTGAGCCACTTTGGCTTCCAGATCGTTTCCCGATTGTACAGCGGCGGCTTTGCCTGGCATAGGATGTGACTTTCTCGCAGTCTGATTCAGCTGTTTTTTCCGACGTTCCCGGTTCTACAACGGGCACGTGGGAGCGCAGTATGGCCTACACTATGGGGTGTGATCAACTTCAACAGTGAAAGACAACAGCCCGGTCAGTTTCGGTGTTTTCAAGGTGAATCGAGCCTACCATATCGTAGTTACTCCGTATTTTATCCTACGCTAACGTAGTATGGAGGCGATATTTATTGACACCATGTGCCTGACGCAAAACAGGAATTTAAGAAGCGAAATAGGATGCAATACACCTAAGTACCTTATTTTAATGAGGTTTACGAATCGATGTGTGGGCAGTTTTCAAAAATTCGGTCCCTTGGCATACTAGTTGCAATGTCGACCGAAGGCAAACGATGTGATGTGGGTACCCGGTACGGCGTGCGCGGGCGTTCATTTCATGTCGGGCAATGGGACCGGTGCAATGGAGAGCGCCCTCTTGGGAATTCCCCTACTGTATCCGCTTTTCTCGAAATACCGATCTACCAATCTGAGCACGCCCGTTGGTAAAGAAAAGGAGAGATACGTGAAGAGACTGGAGCGAATTCGCGATGCATTTCACTTGCGCCTGGGGCTGTTGGGTGCAGCTATCCTGGTGCCAGGTCTGGTGCACGCCCAGGATGAGTTGAACTCGGGTGACACGGCCTGGATGCTGGTGGCATCTGTATTGGTCCTGTTTATGACCATACCGGGCCTTGCACTTTTTTATGGCGGTCTGGTCCGTTCAAGAAATGTGTTGTCCGTATTGATGCAGTGCTTTACCATTACGGCCCTGGCCACCATAATCTGGGTAGTTTGCGGTTACAGTCTGGCCTTTGGGGTGGCTGATTCGCAGGTGGAAGGGGTGATCAATTTGCACTCCTTCGTCGGTGACTTCAGCAACGTCTTTCTGAAAAACGTGACGGTAGATGGCTTGGCGGGAACGTATCCCGAAACCATCTTCATCATGTTCCAGCTCACCTTCTTCATCATTACGCCCGCCCTTATCTGTGGTGCCTTTGCGGAACGGATGAAGTTCTCCGCCGTATTAATATTTACCAGCTTCTGGCTGGTCATTGTTTATGCGCCCATCTGCCACATGGCCTGGTCGGGCCCCGGTGCCCTCTTTCACACGTGGGGCGTCTTGGATTTCGCGGGCGGTACCGTGGTGCATATCAACGCCGGTATTGCGGCGCTGGTAGCCTGTATCCTCGTGGGTAAGCGCAGCGGCTATCCCCAGAAGGCCATGCCACCACACAATATGACCATGACCCTCACCGGTGCGGGTATGCTTTGGGTCGGTTGGTTTGGCTTCAACGCGGGCAGTGAGCTTGCGGCGGATGGCACGGCCGGTATGGCCATGCTGGTTACCCAGATTTCCACCGCCACCGCCACCCTGACGTGGTTGGGTATTGAATGGATCAAGCATGGCAAACCCAGTGCGCTGGGTGCCGCGACGGGTGCCGTCGCCGGGTTGGTTGCGATTACCCCCGCGTCCGGAACCGCAGGCCCTATGGGTGCCCTGGCCATTGGCCTTGTTGCCGGTATCGTCTGTTTCCTCGGCGCAACCTCCATCAAGAGGATGGGTGGTTATGACGATTCCCTCGACGCCTTTGGCGTTCACGGTATAGGCGGCATCGTCGGTGCCGTGCTCACCGGGGTATTTGCTGCGGAGTCCCTCGGTGGTTCCGGTCTGGCCGAAGGGGTTAGCATCGGTGCCCAGGTTCTTGCCCAGGTCAAGAGCATCCTGGTGACGCTGGTCTATAGTGGCCTCGTATCGGTCATCCTGCTCAAACTCATCGATCTGACTATCGGCCTCCGCGTGAGCGAAGAGTCCGAAAATCAGGGTCTGGATTTGGCCGAACACGGCGAAGAAGGCTATTTGCTTTAAGAGCGATTTTTCGGGGGAGGCCTCTTGCCTCCCCCGAACTGATATACTCCCTATTCAATTGAACCCAACGCAGTGCCTTAATGTGGTGGCGTTATGGTCCGGTACCATAGATGAAATGCCCCCGAGCGCATGGCGAATTCGTGGAGAATATACACGTGAAAAAAGTCGAAGCAATAATCAAACCCTTCAAATTGGAAGAGGTCAAAGATGCCCTCGCTGCCGTCGGTATTCAGGGACTCACCGTTTCAGAAGTTAAGGGATTTGGCCGTCAAAAAGGTCATAAGGAACTCTATCGCGGTGCGGAATATGTGGTCGAGTTTTTGCCCAAAGTAAAACTCGAGATTATCGTGGTCGACGAGATTGTGGAGCAAGTGGTCAAGGCCATCATTGATGGGGCTTCGACCGGTCGTATCGGTGACGGCAAAGTATTTGTCTTGCCCGTGGAAGAAGCGGTTCGTATCCGCACCGGCGAAACGGGAGATGCCGTACTTAGCTGATATCGTCAATCTGACCCTATGCGAGATTACCTGTCCCGAATTCAGCTCAGCCGCTGAGTTCGGGATATTTGTTGACAGGATGTATTGAATTTGACAGGCGCAAGCCGTGCCGGGTACCCTGTGGCGCATAGACTTTAGAGGATGGATATACGTGCCGTTTCGGGGGCGGCACGTTGAGCGATTTCTTTGAGGGCTGGCGGGCACGCGTCTCCACTTCTCAACGTACTATTCAGTGAAATCGGCAGGATTGGCGGTAAGATGGCATCAATTCTTGTTATTGAAGACGACAAGACAACACGCACCCTATTGGAAGTTATTTTCAAAGTCGAAGGACACACGGTTTGCACGGCACCCAATGGCACCGCAGGCCTGGCCCTGTTTAAGGCCCGGAAGCCGGACATCGTGTTCGTCGATTTGTTTATGCCTGTCAAAAATGGCATAGAGGTCATCAGGGCCTTGGCAGCGATGAACACCCGCGCATGTTTCGTGGCAATATCAGGGGGAGGGCCCGAAAAACGAAGTCCACAAGACTTCTTGATATTTGCCCGTCAGGCGGGTGCCCACGCCGCGCTGCAAAAGCCCCTGCGTAAGAGTGAGTTACTCAAGGTGGTAGATGAACTGCTTACCAGCAGCCATCATATGGCTTGAGGGCGTCGGGTCAGACGGAGACGGTCAACGGGCCAATTGGTAGAGCTTCAGCTCCCCCGGTGGCGGCACGGGCAACGTCTGCGGCTTGTCTCGATTGGGCCCCAGGGTTTCCCAGCGCAACAGGTAGCGCGTTCCCTTATCCGGACTCGGTCCCAAGTCGGGCGCTGTCCGCACCCGTATCCCACTGAAGTCGGAGGTGGGTTGATTAAATCCCTCGGGCCGGTCGGAAGGTTTCTTTGGGAGTTTTTCCGTAGCCCGCAACGTGGTGGCGTCCAATAGCCAGCGTTCGCTTCCCAGATTCCAGTGGGACCAGGTCTGCTCGAGCGTCCCGTCTGCATTGGCATGGACGGCCCCGACGCGGACCTTGAATTCGATGCTGCCACCCCCCTGAAAATCCCAGCGGTCGTTCCAATCGCTCGCCTGTGATATTGCCCAGCCCGTATTATTCCATCGTGCATTGTAGACCTGAGAATTTCCGTCACCATCATACTTATGATAGGAAACGACCGGGCGCTTCTCGGCATCGAAGCCCAGGCGGATATTGCCGTTGATGAGCCCCCCGCCGGGGGGCACCGGGTCCACAATCGTTCCCGTGGAATCGATGGTAACCGGCAACGTTAAGGGTTCGCCTGCCGCCGTTTCCCAATGGCGTAAATCGGGACTGCGCATGTAAGACGCGTGGTGGTTGGTCGCACAATCGGACGTGTCACGCCAGACCCAGACCACGTGATAGCGGCCATCCGGTCCGAGTCGTGGGCCATCCAGATAGGCATTCATCGCGCCGTGCCCATCGGTCAAGGGTTGATCGAGTAATCGGGACCACGTGTCGGTATCCGCATCATAGACGTCATATATCTGATTGCCCGAGCCACTGCTCCCATCACGGTAGGTATAGATGAACTCGTTGGCCGGACCTCGGAAGAAGCGGGGATAGGTCATGCGGGATTCTTCCTTGCCCACCAGCCGTTCCACCCGGGTCATAGACTCGATATCGAGGGGCCGGGCCATTTTGAAATAGACGAGGGGGTTCACATGCATATTGCCGGAGAGATGGAGGCATTCCTTGTCGTCCATGGCCAGGGTGATGTAGTTGTGACTGTCCCACCCCACCGTTTCGGGCAGGACCACCCGGGTCCATTCCGTTCCATCCAGCAGGCGGGAGGCCACGACCATGTTACGGTCCCCGTCATAGTAGGCCACAAACTGCATGGGGTCATGGGTCAGTAAGGCAAAGCCCACAGGATGGCCCGCCCACACCGTGTCTATGGTGATGGGCTCCGCCGTCGCGGCACCGTGGGCATTGGTGAGCGAAGCCAGAGACAAGAGAAGCGCCCCGACCCCTAAATAACGAGTAATGGACATGTGGCACCTCGTTTTGTATATAGGCTGAAAAGAATGAAGTAGCAGCGGCCAGGATAACCATCGCAAAACGGTAGCCATGCGGTCAACACACAAAAAAACGGCACGACGACTAGCGTTGTAAGTCGTTGTGCCGTGATGGTTTGAATGGTGGGCGATGCAGGATTCGAACCTGCGACCCTCTGTGTGTAAGAGGACCTGTTCGCTACATACCTATTACTATTTCTCGCCGTAAAGCCTATAAACAAAGGGTATCATGAACAAGACCAGATAGCAAGCTTCGCGTCTATAACCGCTTTTACGCCCCAAAACGGTTACTATAACCGGAACGATTTCGTGGACAAAAAGGAAGCGCGACCGGTCCTTTAAAAACCAGTCGCGCTTACAATTATCTGATGGTTGTCACGCGTTAGTGCTCGGTCGCTTGGATTCCCCTGCTCTCCAAACGTTTACGAGATGCAGCAATTGCCTTTTCTCGTTGTGACTCCGTTCTGCCCTTTG
>CAXBPH010000130.1:0-18353 GCA_963977445.1 uncultured bacterium
CAGTTTTCTATGGGTTGGGCTGCTGTCGCCCGTTCCATGGTCGTGGAAAGCCCACGGTCATGGGGGCTCCGTACACACGAACTCACCTTTGGCGAGTCTTCGACCGACGTTGTCGGATCGCGTGGCACGAAGAGTTGGTTGGGCGCGGGACGATTGGCGTAAACTGGTGGTGGAAATCGGAACTGGGCTCGCGTAGCTACGTATAGGGCCAACGGAGTAGTGTATACAGCGGCGGCACCGGAGATTGGGTCACCCCCTGTCGTAAAATGAGGTATACTATGCCTGAGATATCGCGTTTCCTTGGAATTATCATCTACATGTACTACAAGGACCATTCACCCGCGCATTTCCATGCGGAATACGGTGAGTACACCATCACCGTGGAAATCGAATCGGGTGTGGTACAAGGCAGGTTTCCTCGTCGAGCGCTTAACTTGGTCTTAGATTGGTATTCATACCACGAGCAAGAATTGATGCAAAACTGGGATCTCGCACTGGCCCGAAAACCATTAAACAAAATCGAACCGTTGGAGTAGTCATATGATTCCGTGGATTATCCGTGCCGAATACGTCAAGGACTACCGCATTCATATAACGTTCAACGACGGTGTCTCGGGGGAGATAGATTTTTCTAACGAGTTCGATGGGGAAATCTTTGAGCCGTTGATGAATAAGGCCTACTTCGCGAGTTTTCATATTGAAGGGCACACGTTGGCGTGGGAAAACGGGGCCGATTTTGCGCCGGAATACTTGAGAGCACTACTGGGTGAAAATGTGAGCGCGGTACGCTGAATGGCCCGGCGCGTCAAGTGGTCTGTTGGCGCTATTCCTCCGCGTTGGCTTCGGAGAGTATCCACCCCAAGCTATGGCCGTTTACTTTGCCGTGTCAGACTCCTGCCAAATACCGTCCCGGAATTCATACATTGTAGTTGGCGACGTGAGCGATACCGCTACACGGGGTCGTCCAGTGAACATTGTGCCTTCCGTGTCTACGGACACCCAATGTTGCTCCACCAAAATGGCGTGGCGTGCTGACTTGACCTCGTTCTCGATCTCCATTTGGTTGTAAGCGTTACTCAATGTTGGCGTTGCGCATAATACCAGGAATCCCCATAATCTATTCAATAGCGGTATTGAAAGGTTGAAACGCTCGTATTGGCTGTGGCAGGGGCGACTGAGGCCCACCGTGCTCCGGGCACACGAATCAGCGTGGCACAATCGCGTGGCACAATTGTTTTTCCTCCGGCTCGCGCTAGCTGGAAATCTGCTTTTATTTTCAGTATAGTGAGTGGCGTTCAACCAAATAAATCACCAATGAGGCCCCCGACCCATGTTTGCCTTTCTTCGTGGCACCGTAGCCATCAAATCGCTCGATCACATTGCCCTCGATGTGGGGGGGGTGGGTTATCAGGTGTCCGTTTCAGAACCGGTCTACCGCAAGCTTGCCATTCATCAGGAAGTGTTCCTCCTGACCTATTGCCACATCCGGGAGGAGTCGTTTCAGATATTCGGCTTCTTGAAGGAAGAGGAAAAGACCCTGTTCACCACCTTGTTGGGCATCAACAAGGTGGGGCCGAAAGTGGCCCTTGCGGTCCTTTCCGGCTTGTCGGTGCAGGCTTTTGGGCAGGCGGTGCTCGAAAACGATGTGAAAGCCTTCACAAAGATCTCCGGTATTGGCAAAGCCATGGGCCAGCGCATCGTCCTCGAGATGAAGACAAAACTCAAGCAGAACCCCGACCTGAACTCGATTATCGGCGAGCCCGAGGGTACGGACAGCGTCTCCGATGGTGACGATGCCTATGAGGCTCTCCTATCTCTGGGGTGCACCCCCCAGGAAGCAAAAAAAGCGACCCTGGCCGCCCGGAAGAAGTTGGGGGACGGAGCCACCGATGAAGAGGTGGTCCGCGCTGCGCTACAATCGATGTCGAAGGTGTAATTACCCATGGCAAGCGACGAAACGATCAATCCCGAAATTCAAGGCGACGACACGCTCGCCGAGGAGCAAATCCGTCCCCAGCGGTTGGATGAGTTTCCTGGACAGGTGCCCCTTAAAGATAAATTGGCGATTGCCATTGCTGCGGCCAAGGGGCGCAACGAGCCACTGGACCACATGCTCCTCAGCGGTCCGCCGGGATTGGGGAAGACCACCCTGGCCCGTATCCTGGCCAATGAAATGGGCGTTGATATCAAGCAGAGTTCCGGGCCGGTCATCGAACGTCAGGCTGATTTGTCGGCAATCCTGACCAGCCTGGAGTCCTTCGATGTTCTTTTCATCGACGAGATTCACCGGTTGAATCACGCGGTCGAAGAGACCCTCTACTCCGCCATGGAAGATTTTGAGGTCGATATCATGTTGGGCAAAGGGCCCACGGCCCGCTCCATGAAAATTGGCCTTAAACCCTTCACCCTCATTGGGGCCACGACCCGTTCCGGCCTGTTGACCCCGCCATTACGTGCCCGCTTCGGCGACACCTGCCGTTTCGAGTTCTACAGCCCGGCGGAACTGAAACATATTGTGTTGCGGGCCGCCCGCATTCTTGATGTGCCTATCGACGACGACGGTGCCCTCGAGATTGCGGCACGATCCCGGGGAACGGCCCGTGTGGCCAACCGTCTTCTTCGCCGTGTTCGAGACTATGCCCAGGTCAAGGGCGTAGGTATTATTACGCAGGAAATGGCCGATGCCGCTCTCGAATTGCTCCGCATCGACCGTCTGGGTCTGGACGATATGGACCGTAGTATCCTCCGAACCGCGATTGATAAATTTGGCGGTGGCCCGGTGGGGCTCTCCTCCCTTGCCGTGGCTGTGGGGGAAGAGCGTCAGACCCTCGAAGAGGTCCACGAACCCTATTTGATCCAACTCGGATTCATGAAGCGCACCCAGCAGGGCCGGGTCGCAACCCCCCTGGCCTACAAGCATTTTGGCCTCAATACCCCGCAAACAATAGCCCCTGAGTTGTTTTAGATACGGGCCTTCCCGCATAATGGAGCAAGTACTGGTGTGTGCTACGCGTCCGTCGGGGACCATTGAAATTGTGGACGCGATCCGCCCGAGTCAGACCCATTCATGGCGACCTTTCTTTCGGCTTTCCTGCCGCACCCGGTCAAATCGCAAGCAAAATCAGATGCAGTTCACGCAGTAGCAGGTATTGTCTAGATGTCCACCACGGATCTAGAATGGGTCTCCGATTTCGATTGACTTCTTACCGAACCAACCAACGCCCCTGGAAGGAACGACCTCATGAAAGAAGATATTAACAGCACCCTTCAAAAGGCGCTGGAGATCAATCTCGACCCCCATAAGTACGGCACGATTGCCGAAATTGGTGCGGGTCAGGAGATTGCGCGATTCTTTTTTCAGGCGGGCGGCGCGGCTGGCACGCTGGCAAAAACCATGTCGGCCTACGACATGCAATTCAGCGATGCTATCTATGGGGAAGAAGAGAATGGGCGCTACGTAAGCCGCAGTCGCCTGGAAAAAATGCTGGAGAAAGAATTTCGCTTGTTGGGCGAACGCATTCGCGATTCCCGGCCGAAAAACAGCTGTTTTTTTGCCATCGCCGATACCGTTAAGGCAGCCGGCTATAAGATCCGTGGTCATTGTCATGGTTGGTTGGGCATTCGGGCTCAGCTCTATCCCGGTGCGCCGCCCAGCGATATTATTCTCCACGTGCGCATGCTCGACAACTCCAATCGCCAGCAGCAGTTTGCTCTGGGTGTATTGGGGGTTAATTTGATCTACGGTGCCTTTAATTACTACCGAAATCCGGAGCAATTGGTTGAATCCCTCTCCGACAATCTGGAACCGGGCCGCATCGAAATTAACATGATTAATTTTCAGGGGCCCTACTTCGACGATGTGGACAACCGGCTCATGGCGTTGCACCTCGTGAAGTCGGGTATGACCGGCGCGGTCATGTTCTCACCCGATGGTGACGTGCTACCGCCCTCCGACGTGCTCTATAAGAAAAACTGCCTCGTTTTTCGAGGAAGTTTCCGCCCCATTACCAACGTGAACATGGATATGGCACGTTGCGGTAAGGAGCGGTTTCTTGCCGAAGATGAGATAGATGGTGACCGCACCGTGTTGCTGGCCGAATTAACCATGGCCAACCTGATGAACGACGGGGATATTGACACCCAGGACTTTCTGGCCCGCGTCGATATGCTCGGTGATCAGGGCTTCACCGTGCTCATATCCAATTACCTGCGCTTTTTCCGGCTTCGAAGTTATCTCAACGAGTTTACCAAGCGGAAAATCGGTATTGTCCTCGGGGTACCCAATATTCAGGACATTTTCAACGAAAAGTACTACACCGACCTGGAAGGGGGCATTCTCGAAGCCTTCGGAAAGCTCTTCTCCGGAAACATTCGTCTTTATGTCTATCCGGTTCTCGGGGAAGATGGCGAGCTGATTTGCCTCGACAATATTCGGGTGGGCAACCAGGTCCGCCTCTTATTGCGGCATCTCGTAGAAAACGGTTGTATTGTGCCCCTCGATGGCGCAAGCAAAGAAGTCCTTCACATCCAATCCCGTGATGTTCTTAAGTCCATTCGACAGGGCCGGGAAGACTGGAAAGACGCTGTACCCGAAGACGTCTACGAAACCATCGTCAGCAAGGGCCTCTTTAATTTCGATTCGGAGTAAAGGGCGTTTGTGCGGTTGGCGGACCTTATTACGCCTGTACGTTGGCACGTATTTCTGGTTCACACCAGAATCGGCTAAAAGGGTAACTCGTCGGTCGGCGTGAAATGATAGGTTTCGGGCTCATCGGGTTCCCAGCGAAAGACGGCGAGATCACACCGGTCATCCGCGCCAAACAGCACGCCCTCCTCATCGAGCAATTCATACTGCAACGAAGGCCGTCCAGAATCCCCTCGAGCGCTCACCCCACCGCGACTATTGATGACGCGCTGCCACGGCACGTCACTGCCCTCTTCGAGGGCGCGAAGGGCATAGCCTACGGCCCGTGCGGCCCGGGGCGCGCCAAGTATCGTCGCAATCTGCCCGTAGGTCATGACGCGGCCCGACGGGATATCTCGGACCAGGGTGTAGACGGCATCGTAGAAGTTGGGCATGACAAAAAGGCTCGTGGCGTGGTGCCTGGGGAAAGTCCGATGTTTTGCACGGTGGATCGCTCTCAAACCATACGACGGGTGTGGCTGTTGGTGCAACCCTGGATTCAACGTCCAAGTGAAATGCGTCGTTGATACTACTGTTTTCGTTGTTTCCCTATTGCCGGGCAGATAGTGGGGCGTTGATAGTTTCGTTAACCTGCCCACCGTTAAAAGCAGTGTTCCACGGTGCCACCCGATCCGGTATTCCCGGTTCGGGTGACTTGGGCGAGGCTCCTGACGGGCTTGACGGGGCTATACGATAACCTTGTTCGTCAGCGTTGGCCGAAGGGTGAAAGGGTAAACCATGCTACGGTTATGTGTTCCCAAGTCATCCGTCCTTCCGGGTCAAGGCACCCGAACGCTTTCGGCAGGACGTGTGCCGATTGCACCTGTTTTAAGACAACGGGATATCCCAACGTGTCCATTCTGAAAGCAGAGCGCGATCGGGTGGCACGTCGGCGAGACCACGAAAAAGGTAGGCCGTCGGTTGTTGCACGTAGTTTGTGAACCTGCAACCCTGCGTTGCCCACAGGTCACTTGGCATTTGAAACTTTCCCCACTATAATGGACCGATGCGTTTGCTACGGATTTCTGGAACATGGGCCCGTGCGAACCTGACGTAAGATGAAGGAAAGAATATAGTTCATACGTACGGGTGTGGCTCGACTGTGCCCGCGACAAGACCTACGACGAAGGAGAGAACGGAATGGCGAAGAAGAAACTCAACGTGGCCCTCATCGGCACGAAATTCATGGGCAAAGCCCACAGTAATGCTTTCCGCCAGGTCAGCCACTTTTTTGATCTGCCCGCCGAGCCGGTTATGAAGGTCATCTGTGGTAGCGACCCTAAGGGTACTCAGGAAGCGGCCGACCAGATGGGCTGGGAAGAAGCCAGCACGGACTGGAAGAAGACGGTTGCCCGGGAGGACATCGATATCGTAAGCATCGCGTCGCCTGGTTACCTTCATGCGCCCATGGCCATCGAAGCGGCGAAACAGGGTAAGCACGTCATCTGCGAGAAGCCCCTGGCCAACACCCTTAAAGAAGCGCAGGACATGCTCAAGGCGGTCGAGAAGGCCGGCGTGCAGAACATGTGCGGATTTACCTACCGCTTCAATCCCGCCATCGCCACCATTAAAAACATGATTCAAAAGGGCGAACTGGGCGAAATCTTCCACTACCGCGGATGCTACCTCCAGGATTGGATCGTGGATCCCGAATTTCCGGTCAACTGGCGCCTGAAGAAGAAGACGGCCGGCTCCGGTGCGTTGGGCGACATTGGTGCCCACACGATCGACATGGCCCAGAACCTTATCGGTGACATTGCCGAAGTGAGTGCCACGCTCCAGACCTTCATCACCAAGCGGCCCCTTGAAGAAGGCCAGGCCACCATCGCCAACAAAAAGACATCGGCCGGCAAAAAGAAAATGGGCACGGTCGATGTGGACGACGCCGCCATCGTTATCGCCCGCTTCAAGGGCTGCAACACCCTGGCTACTTTCGAAGCGACCCGTTTTGCTCCGGGACGTCGTAATTTCCACGGCCTGGAAATCTATGGCAGCAAGGGCAGTGTCATCTGGAACCAGGAAGACATGCACAAGTTCCAGTATTACGATATCGCCGACGACGGCCTGAAGCAGGGTTTCCGGACCATCCACGCCACGGACCCCGGTCATCCTTATACGGACGCCTGGTGGCCCAGTGCCCACAACATCGGCTACGAACACCTGTTTACCCACGAAGTCTATGAGTTCATTTCCCAGCTGAAGAAGAAGAAAGTCACCTACCCGACCTTCGCTGATGGCGTTCAGTGCCAGAAAGTCCTCGACGCGGTAGAGAAGTCTTCTTCAAGCAAGAAGTGGGTCAACGTTAAATAGTGCGGCAAAACTATAACGTGAGGGAGTTGCAGCATGGGTCCGTTTGAGATTGGAATGATTCTAGTCAGTTTGGCGGTGTACCCCCTTTTATTTGCAGGGGCGCTTTTCCTTATACGGTATGTTTTCGATATGAAGAAACGACTTGCTATCAGGGAAGAAGAGCTTGCTGTGAAGAAGCGGTATGCTGAACAGGGTGACGAAGCCATTGCATTGCTGAAGTCTATCAACGAGAACTTGGCCCATCGCACCAGCAAGAACTAGCGTTAACCCCCATTCCCAGGCAGCGCCTGGTAATGAAGAAAATTAAAACATCACACATCATACGGCTACGAACCGAACGCGAGAAACGGTAGTTCCGCTGCGTCTCAGGGACGGCAGGGACTACAGAGACAGCAGGAAAAGTTACCTGCTGTCCCTGCCGTCTCTGTCGTCCCTGAGAACCTGCGAAAATACCCTATGACAACATTGCCCGCCGTGAAGGCATCAAACGACAACGAAGGAGAATGACCATGAAATTAGGATTGCTGACCTGCATGTTCGGCGACAAGCCCTTGAAAGAAGTCCTGGAGCTCATCAAGCCCCTGGGTCTCGACACCGTCGAACTTGGTGCCGGTGGTTACCCCGGTGATGCCCACGCGCCCACCAAGGAGCTCCTGGCCTCCAAGCCCAAGCGCGAAGAACTCCTTGCCATGATTAAGGGCGAAGGCCTGGAAATCAGTGCCCTGAGTTGCCATGGCAATTCCCTGCACCCCAACAAGGCTCTCGCGAAGGAATTTCAGAAGGCTCAGTCCGATACCATCAAGCTCGCTGGCTTGCTCGGTGTGAAGACCATCAACGACTTTTCGGGCTGCCCCGGTTCCGACAAGAAGGCCGAACAGCCCAACTGGGTGACCTGCGCCTGGCCACCAGACTACCTCGAAATCCTCGACTACCAGTGGAACGAGGTCGTTATTCCTTATTGGACCAAGCAGGCGAAGTTCGCCAAGGACAATGGCGTGCGGGTAGCTTTCGAAGCCCACCCCGGTTTCGTGGTTTACAATACGGAAACCCTGTTGAAGATCCGTAAAGCGTGCGGCAATAACCTCGGTGCCAATTTCGACCCCAGCCACTTCTTCTGGCAGGGTATCGAGCCCATCGAATCCGTCAAGGCTCTCGGCGGCAACGCCATCTTCCACGTCCATGCGAAGGACTCCAAGGTCGACCCCGTCAACAGTTCCATCAACGGCGTCCTCGACACCAAGCATTATGGTGACGAAGCCAATCGCAGCTGGGTCTTCCGCACCTGTGGCTATGGCCACAGCCTGGAGTGGTGGAAAGACTTTTTCACCGCACTTACCTTGGCGGGCTACGATGGTCCCGTCAGCATTGAACACGAAGATGCGCGTATGTCCAGCCAGGAAGGCCTCACCAAGGCCGTCGAATTCCTCAAGCAGTGCATCATCCGCGACAAACCCGGTGCGATGCACTGGGCGTAAGCCAACTATCCCTATAGACTAGCTCAAGGAGCACGGCATCGGCCGTGCTCCTTTTTTCTGAAGTTTCAGGCCGGCGTATCGGGTGCGCTATCTCCAGATACCAATCCCGGCGGGGTGTATACTGAAGATACGTGCCCGTTGGATGGGGGCCGGACGCGACGAAACACGTCAGGGAGGCGAAGGATGAAAAGGAGACGACGTTGGCTGCGGAATGGCTGTCTACTCGGCGTTCTTGTGCTCGTCGCCGTGTATTCCATCCATACTGCCCGTAGTGTCGTCGCCGAGTTTTTCCTTGTTGATTGTTCTGCTCTCGGAAGATCTGCGGGGTTGAGTCTCCAATTATATGCCTATGAATCGGAGGGGAGGTTTTTCCCACCACTGCGTAACCGGCAAGCCCCATTAACGGTAGACTCGAAATATTTGGTCCCTGCGTATTCGAGCGAGGAGAATTTTCATCAGACGTTCCGCTATCACGGGGTTAGCTCCGCCACCGGACAAGATTTCTACTATCTGGGTTACGCGGTCGAGAACGAAGAAGAGATGGCGGCATTTGCTGCGGCATACGAACTAAGACGCGCTGAGGGCGGGGAGTTTACGGGAGACTTATCGGTGCCAACAGATAGGGAAGGCCATGGGGGTCGTACAATCAAACGCTTGACCAAGCACACCGCCGAATCACGATCCATGGTGCCCCTTCTCATTGAGAAGTCTGGCCACTACCATCGTCCTGGCGGCTACGTTGTCTACACCGACGGTGCTGTGGAGTTTATCGTGTATCCTGGCAAATGGCCGATGAGCAAGGCGACGATGGATAGGTTGAAGACGCTCGAAGAGGTGATTTCAGTGAGCACGGCGTCGTCGGGCGAAATCGTTACGATGATTCCGTGATACGATCGACTTCCCGCTGGTAACAGTCGGGGCAGTAGCTGTGGGTAAAATCGGCCTGGGTGTGTTGGCTGATGTAGGCTTCCACCACATGCCAGAAGCCCTCATCGTCCCTTATTTTCTTACATTCTGCACAAATAGGAACCAAGCCGCGTAGCGTCTCGATATCATTGAGCGCTGTCTGCAACTGCTCAATGAGCGCGTCTTTCTCTGCTTCCCGTTCACGAACGGTACGTCGAAGCCGGGACCGCTCGAGGGCATTTTGTACCGCCCGGCTGAGGTCCGATTCCCGCAAGTCGCTCTTCGTGAGATAGTCATCCGCACCGACTTGTAACGCTTTTACCGCCAATGCCTCGCTGCCCCGCGCCGTACAGACGACAACGGGCAACTGTTGCTCTACCAACTCGGGTATGAGCAGCGTGCCTTCGCCATCGGGGAGCCGAAAGTCCAGGAGCACGCAGTCTGGCTTGCTCAGTTGAATGGAGGTGCGGGCAGCACCCAAGGTGTCTGCAAACTGAATCGTGTAATCTTGACCGAGTAAACGCTCAATCGATTCTCGAAATACGTCATCGTCCTCTACAACTAATATTTTCACAGCCATACGTTGACCCCTTATCTAAATGTCACGATGCTGCAGTAATGACTCAGCATTCGCGTAGAATTGTCGAAATTTGCGTCCAATCCAGATTTCAGCAGATAGCCTGCAATCTGGAATTCATAGGCTTCCCGTCGGTCCGCCTCATTACTTGAGGTCGTTAATACAAAAACGACGATATGTTTTAGCTTTGGATTGCCTCTGAGTTCTTTCAGAAATTCCAACCCACTCATCCGGGGTAACTTTAAATCCAGCAGAATGATAAAGGGCTCCGCCATGGGCGGCGGGGTCGTGCCACGTAATATGTCGAGGGCTTCGAGGCCGTCGGAAGCCCGGCGTACCGGGAAAGGTACCTCAGCCTTGCTCAGGGCGCGACATACCCGCTCGGCCTCTACATCATCATCTTCTATGAGCAATACAGATACCATGCTTCTCCTGTCCCTACACGAAATTAAGCGCCTCGTCCGAAACCGGATGTGTGCCCCTCCGAAATTTGGGCATATTTGGGTCAAATTCACCCAATTCGTGGCGATGTCGGCGCATAGGCCATTCTAATCACGTAATGGGATTATACCCGAGAATCGATGGGCCAGGTAAATTCAAAGGTAGTTCCCTCACCGATCGTGGACGTAACCTGGATGGTCCCACCACAGGCACCCAGTAATTTCTTAACAATGGCCAGGCCCATGCCACTGCCTTCTACCTTATCCCGGGGCTTCAATGTTTCGAATAACATGAATATTTTGTCGTGAAAATCGGGCGCGATCCCGGGGCCGTCGTCGGCGATGCGGAACACATAGTGGGTCGGCGAGGTCTCGCAACTGACCGTGATAGCACCATCCTCCCGATCGTGGTGCTTAATGGCATTTCCGATTAAGTTTAAGAATACCCGCCGGAGGGGCGTCTCGGCCGTCGTGAGCTGGGGGAGATCGTCTTGAATGTGAAAGTTAAATTCTTTCGGCGGGTGCAGGGAATTTACGACTTCTTCTACCAATTCGTGGACATTTACCGGGTCCAGTGTCGTTTCCAGACGCCCGGCCCGTGAGTAGGCCAACAAATCATCCAGCAGTACTTTGAGGCGGGAGGCCCGCTGCTGGATCTGCTGCAGGTGGCGCTGAGAGGCTTCGGGCAGCAGGGCTGCCGCGTCTTCCTGGACCCAGCCCGCCAGGCTTTGTATGCCTTCAAGTGGCGTGCGAAGGTCGTGGGAGGCCACATAGGCGTATTCGTCGAGTTCCTGATTGCTGCGCTCTAATTCGGCGGTATAGCGCGCCAGCGTCTCCTCCGCTTTTTTGCGCTCTGTAATATCGACGATAGTCGCCAGGACCAGGGTTCCTTCGTCGGATTCGATGGGATTCAGGCCGATTTCTACGGGTATTTCTGTGCCATCCTTGCACTGACCGTAGAGGTCCCGTCCCCGTCCCATCGGGCGGGTTTCCGGTGCGGCCAGAAACGCGTCACGATAGGCGGGGTGCGGTCCGTGGAGGTGAGCAGGTACCAGCACTTCAATATCCTGCCCCACCAATTCTCCCTGTTCATAGCCAAAAATAGTGTTACATACTGGGTTGGTGAGCACGATCTTGCCCTTATCATTCACGATTACAATGCCATTCGGAACGGATTCAATAACTTTGCGCAGTCGCTCCTCCGATTTCGTGATCGCTTCCAACGCCTTGTTCAATTCTGCGTTGACCGCTCCGAGTCCGGGCAATGACAAGGCTTTTGGGATGACCGGTATGAGGGCGAACACCGTGGCCCAGGACACAATGGCGGTAATAAGCTTAACAATCCCCGAAAGCCGATAACTGGGCCACCAGAAGATACCGGCATCCAGCAGGTGGGTCGTTCCACAAGAAAAAATAAACGCAGCGAAGAGCCAAAAGACAGGAAGGAAAGGGATATCTTTGCGTTTCAGGATGAAATAGGTCAACGTCGCTGGAATGGCCATGTAGGCACCCCAGATCGCGGTATCGGAAATTATATGGAGCCAGCCATGACCTTCGCTCCAATTGCCACAATACCAACGGGCGGGGAAATCAGATGTATCGAACAGTTTCTCAAAAAACTCGACCACGGTACAGTCTCCCGAAACTGGGTAAAATACGATTCGGGAACTGGGGGAAGAAGATCCCCATTGCGCCGAAAGCCTGTCGACGCATCTCCCGTTGTCCTTTACAGCCCATCTGCTCTGAGCCTATGGCCTGTGAAGACACACCTCAATGTAGAGTCTACACCACTTGCAGGCGATTGCCAACCGGTGGGCGGGCAGACTGTCTTAGGCGTCGTGGTGCCGCATACGATCCAATACGTTGCGTGTAATTTGTTGTGCCCGCGGGTCGGGGCCCTGGGGCTCGGTATAGGTCGCCGGCCGAATGTAGCCCGGAGGCTCGGCGAGTCCATCGGCCCACCAGATTGTCGCGGCATTGAACACAATGTTGCCCTTTTTCCCGGGGTAAACCGTCGCTGCGTAGGTTCCTTCTGCGCTGCCCGTAGAGGCCGTGCCCGTGGCGACGACGCGAAGCCCGGGAATGTCTGCCGGGGCACCGTGCCACTCGAAGCCCACGAGTCCCGGAATGGCGTCCCCATTCTTCATGCCCGTACCATCGAAAATCCAGTGATCCTCGGCGCTACAGGTCCAGTCAGCGCCGCCGGATACGGGGTAGATATCCCGGCCACCAATCATGAGGGCCTGATCCGGTCCTTTGTGGGGCAGGGTAGCCACGGCGGGATACTTCTCACAGAGCACCTCGTCGATGGGGCCGAAATGGTCAACCCGCGTGATGTGGCGGTGGGTGTGCCCGTTGCTATCCGACAGCAGGTCAATCATGCCCCAGCAGGTGTCCCCGGAAAAAAAGCCAGCACTCATCCCGTCGTTGATAGCCGCCATGACGTTGTCATACATGGTCCGGGTCCAGTATTCGTCGTGGCCCAGGGAAAGAAAGCCCTTTACACGTCGCAGGCCGGGTCCGTCGGCGTGGGTATCCAGATTGGAGGCATAGGTGACATCGTAGCCCTCTTGCTCCAGCCAATAGACCATGGGAAATTCCCACAGCATAAACTCGCCCGATCCGATGGAGAGGGGGGTATCGACTACCTGACAATACTTGCCGTAGGGCCGATTGAAGCTGGTCGCCGTGCCTGCACCCAGGTACCATTCGGAATTTCCATCGTCATAGAGGGCAAATTGATCGGGCCAGCGGTTGTAGGCATTCCACGTGGTATCGCTGCATTGAAACATGAAATCGGCACGACGATCATCGCGAACGATAAAGATGACGTAACTCTGGAGGCCGTCTTTCTGCTCCGTCAGTTTTCCGACGTAAACACCACTTACCCAGTCTTCGGGAATGGTCAAGGTCGTGCTCGGCTCCCAGGCACAATCCCGGAGGCGCATATCGCCCACGTCGGGGTCGGGTTGGGTCTCACCACTAAATTCGCCGAGGCTCGTCATGTGACGTCCACCCTTGCCGCCGTAGAAGCCCATACGGAAGATTTCCACGGTGAACGGTGCGGGCGGGTTGGTGGAGACCATGATAGATAGAGGTTCACCCGGCCGAACGGACGTGGCGCTGCAGTAACCTTCGATACGTGGACTGCGATATCGTGTGTCCGGGTCGATATGGGTCTTCGTCAGCAGCCATGCTGTGGTGCCTGTGATGGCGTTTTCTTTCTGGATTGCATTCAGGGTGGGCTGGGTGTCGGAAGTCGCTCCTGAAGCCTCGCTGGCGCCGCCAGTGACACCGAGCATACCGAGCCCCAACGCAGCGCCCTTCAACAGGTCTCGACGGCCCAGACCGTGGGGGAGAGGTGATTCAGCATCGGTGGGTGGTGGGGTCATGGATACGGTCCTTTTGTTGAGTCGAGCTATCCTACCTCAGGTCGAGGCGCTTATCCCAGCGTGACGATTCTACGGGACCGTGCACAAAAAAACCTGTGTCCAGGGGGACACAGGTAAGGAATTTCGCGTGTTGATATTTTATCAGTCGGCCATTGCGGCTTCCATGGCCTCGTCGGTCAACTCGACATTATTAAAGACTTCCTGGATGTCTTCATCGTCATCCAGCATATCCATGAGGGTTAACATCGTCTTCAAGGCCTTACCGTCCAGCTCTACCGTCGTCTTGGGAACCATGGTGAGCTTGGCTTCTTTGGGCACGATACCCATCGCCTCCAGGGCACTGGCTACATTGTGAAGCTCGGTATTCTCGGTGGTGATGTCGTAGGTCTCGCCTTCCATGTCTACATCTTCGGCCCCCGCTTCGGTGGCTTTTTCAAAGATGGTATCGTCGTCGAGGCCCTCTTTTTCAACAACAATGAGACCCTTCTGTTCGAAGTTCCAACTTACCGCGTTGGATTCCGCCATACTGCCGCCATACTTGGCCAGCAGGTGGCGCACGTTGGCCACGGTACGATTTTTGTTATCCGTGAGGGTGTCGATGATGAGGCCGGCACCGGCAGGGCCGTAGCCTTCATATCGCTGGGATTCGTAGGTAACCCCTTCGATTTCGCCGGTACCTTTTGCGATGGCCCGGGCAATATTGTCCTTGGGCATATTTTCCGCCTTGGCCGCCAGCAAGACGGTGCGCAATCGGGGATTCATATCGGGATCGCCACCACCCATTCGGGCCGCTACCGAGATTTCCTTGGCGAGCTTGGAAAAGATTTTACCCCGTTTCGCATCGAGAGCACCCTTCTTACGCTTGATGGTGCTCCATTTAGAGTGACCGGACATGTATCGCAATCTCCATATGAACAGATTCGTGCCGAGAAATAGACCGCTGGATTGTAGCAGAGCACAGAGATTTTGTGCAAAGGTCAATCAGGCGAACTTTTTCCTTAAAATGCAATAGAAAACGCGATTCCCAGAGGAATCGCGTTTGGAATGTAATTAATCAACCGAGCCTATTGGCCATCTTCGGCCGCCTCAATCAGCGTGTAGGCTTCTTGCGGGCCGACCGACTTAATGAGTTTTATCAGAAGTTCTTCGCTTTCCAGGAGGTGTTGCACTCCACGAATCGCCTGAACTTCGCCCAGAAAATCCTTTTTGGGAACGAGGAGGAGTACGACGACTTTGGCGACCTTGTCATCCAACGACCGGAAGGGAATTCCCTTGGCCGAGATGCCAATCGTGCAAATTACGTCTTCCACCAGATCGGTTGCCAGATGGGGGACGGCTATGCCGCGGGCCATACCGGATCCCAGGGAGTCTTCATTGGCATAGAGACCATCAAGCAGTATACCGCGGTGCTTCATGGGCACATCGTGATATTGAATGAGGATATCCATCAATTCACTGATGGTTTCCCGCTTCTTTTCCGCGTCCAGTCCTATCTTGATAAGCTCGGGCCGCAATATCTCATGTAACATTATCATTGGGCCTGCTCCTGTACGGCAGCCTTTTCTTTTGCTGCAGCCTGCGCCTTGCGCTTCTGAACGGCCTTCTTGCCCTTGATTTTCTTCAGGCGGAAGGTGTCTTCCCGCTCGCGTTCGTCCAGCACACTGGCAATACCCCGCATTTGGCCGCGCAAGCGGGGCAGGAGGTATTCTTCCAGCGCGTTGATACGGCGGGAGACTTTTTTCACTTCTTCACCCACTATCTGGAGGTTACGCTCCAGGGGGGCGCATATAAGGAGCTGGGCAAGCATGAGTTCCGAACTTTCGGAGGCTTCCTGTACATGGGCGGACGTATCCAGCAGTCCCATGCCACGGGTCGATGGGGTGCGGACGACGCCGACCTGATCGATACGACCGAGGGGAAGGCCCCAGACTTTATCGGAGCCCACCTTCAAGTCAAGCTCACGGCGGCCAGCGACGGCGGCCGACTTGAGCTCGGGCGTACCCCGAACGGCACGGGCCATGGCAACGGCATCACCTGCCGCACGACCCCGTTCATGGAGCTCATCGCGCATGTCGCGAAGTTCACGAGCCCGCGTCAGCAATTCCTGCATCAGGGCGTCTCGTTTGCCCTTCAACAGACCCACCCCGTCGGAAGCCATTTTGATCTGGCCCTTCAGGAGGAGCATATTCATGCGTGTTGGCGCTATATTGTCCATACTCATGGTTCAAAATCTCGTGTGAAGTTTGAGTTTAACGTGTTGCCACGTCAGACGGTGCTTCGATTGTATATTCAACGGCCCAACCGTGGGCTGATGAAAGGCCTGACAGGACTCAGGAGCCCTGTCAGGCAAACGTAACGACGTTACTAGGCGTTTTCGATCGTCGATACCGCTTCTTTTTTCACGGTGGCGTTGGGATCGATTGGCACGTAGAATTCTTCAACGGTTTCGCGCTTGATACGGGTCAGTTCGGACTTGGGCAGGTGACCCATGACCTTCCAACCGATGGCGAAAGTGTCTTCCATGGGACGACGGGTCATACCCTGTCCAATCATTTCCGCTTCGAATGCATTGGAGAAACGGAGATACTTCTTGTCGAGCTCTGTCAGGGCGTCTTCACCCACGATGGCCATCAGCTTTTTGATACGCTGACCTTCGGCATAGGCGGCGTAGAGCTGGTTAGCCCATTCGCGGTGCCAGGGCTGTGTCTTGTTCTTGCCGATACCATTGTTCATGAGACGGGAAAGACAGGGCAGCAGGTCCACCGGCGGGAAGATACCCTGGCGGTGAAGGGGACGACTCAGTACGATCTGGCCCTCGGTGATATAACCGGTAAGGTCAGGAATGGGGTGCGTGATATCGTCATCCGGCATGGTAAGCATGGGGATCTGCGTTACCGAGCCACTGTTGCCACGGATACGACCGGCGCGTTCATAGATGGTCGACAAATCGGTGTACATGTAACCGGGATATCCACGACGTCCGGGAATTTCTTCACGGGCGGAGGAGATCTGACGGAGTGCGTCGCAATAGTTGGTCAAGTCGGTCAGTACGACGAGTACCTGGTATCCTTTTTCAAAGGCCAGGTATTCAGCGACCGTCAGGGCGCAACGGGGGGTGAAGAGTCGTTCAATCGCCGGATCATCCGCCTGATTGATAAACGCCACCACCTGGGATCCCTTACCGCCTTCTTCGAAGGCCTTCAGGAAGTACTCGGTCTCACGGGCGGTAATGCCCATGGCCGCAAACACCGTCACGAAAGGCGTGTCGTCGCCCTTGGTACCGGCGTTCTGCACGATCATGTTGGCGATTTCGTTACCAGGAAGACCGGAGCCCAGGAAGATAGGAAGCTTCTGACCACGTACCAGGGTGTTGAACCCGTCGATGGTGGAGAGGCCGGTTTCGATAAAGTCATTAGGCGCATCGCGAGACACGGGATTAATGGCTGAACCACCGATTTCCACTTCCTTTTCCGGCACAACCGGGGGCAATCCGTCGATAGGTACGCCCGTTCCATTGAAACGGCGACCAATAACGTCAGGGGTACAGGCGACCTTGGCGGCGCTATCCTTGAGGGATACCGACGTGCCTTTGATATCGACACCACGTGTTCCCTGCAGAATCTGCAGTACGGCGTGGGTCTTGGTCGCTTCGAGGATCTGGCCCTGGCGCTGTTCACCGCTTTCCATGTGAACATTGAGGATAGCGCCCGTTGGGAAACGTTCACCATTCTCCAGAAAAACCAGGGGACCCGAAACATAGGTCATGTCCCAGTATTCTTTTTGGAGTGTTTCTTCGTTACTATTTTCAGACATGGCAGTAATTCCCTGGGTTATTTGGCTTCAAGTGCGCCAAGGACCTGTTTGTAGTTTTCGATGCAGGCATCTTTCTTGGCCGTGAAGCCTTCATTCGGCTCTTCCTTAAGACGCGAAATTTCTTCACGAAGGGGGAGATCCGTGATGCGCGTCAAGGGAATTTCACGTTCAAGGACCTTCATGCACTCCTCGTGATAGACAAGGATCATCTCAAGAAGGCCGAAGCATTTATCCAAATCGCAGGCCGCGTCGTTTTCGGAAAACGCACTCTGTTGGAGGAATACTTCGCGAACCATACGGGATACTTCGAGGATAAGGCGTTCCTGATCCTGCAGGGCGTCGGGTCCGACCAACTGAACGATGTCATTCAATTCGTGTTCACGCTGAAGCAGCGAGGCTGCCTGCTGGCGACGTGCAATCCAGCCCGTCGGTGCGTTTTCTTCGAACCAGTCCTTGAGCCCTTCGAAATACAGGGTGAAACTGGTATTCCAGTTAACACTGGGATAGTGACGACGGTAGGCCAGACCGGAATCCAGCGCCCAGAGGGCACCCGACACACGCATGGAGGTCTGGGTAACCGGTTCCGAGAAGTCACCACCGGGAGGGGACACGGCACCTACAGCGGTCAAGGAACCCTTACGGGGCTTGTCGCTCGTGGCTTCAGTACCGCAGCAAATCACGTTACCGCAACGTTCATAGAATGCAGCGATACGTTCGGAAAGGTAGGTTGGATAGCCTTCTTCACCGGGCATCTCT